>CAYLVR010000025.1:3438-27591 GCA_964387165.1 uncultured Chitinophagaceae bacterium
TCTTGGTTTTTTGATCCCGCCACTATTTATAGATTTACTTCCATTTAATTCAACAACAGAAACGCCTTGACTGTATTCATCAGAAAGTTTATACCCTTTAGATTTGACTCCCTTTATATACTGTTTATCGGATAATACTATGCCTAACCCCATTAAATAATTAAAGTATTGCAAATAGTTTCTTACCTTTTTCTGCAATATTTTCGAACTTATTGGGACAAATCCATTTACAATTTTAAGATTTCTGTTATAAACAGGAATTACCAGTATTAAGTGGATTATGTATAATAAATATTCCTTCTTAAATGGCTTAATCTCATCCGGAGGATAATCTACTAATATCTGATCTATATTTAAATTATTAGGAACGAAAAGCTTCATTTTCATATATAAAAAATTGAAACAATTAGCGTAATATAAATTTTTCAGTTTTAGACTTCAGCGACGCTTTCGTTTGTGACCCATTCTGTTTAAGGAAATCTATTACATCTTCGATATCGAAATAGAGTTGTTTACCTTGCGGCCTGTAGTATTTTATTTTACCAGATGCAACTAAACGATAGGCGTACGCCTTTGATAATCCTGTGTAGGCGCAGAATTCTGTTAAAGTCAGAACCTTTTTTTGAAGCTGTAATAACGTTTTGATTTGTTTTAACTCTTGCAATACTTCAACCATCATGACCTTTGTTTTCATACAATAGTAAGATCACTTCGGTATCGTTAGCTGATTTGTTGGATAGCTATGGCAATGGAAAAGCGCTTTCGGCTGATTATCAATAGGTTAAACCACCAAAAGCGCGAACTCCTATACTAATTGTGGAATTTTATTGGCCGCAATTACCTTTTTCTTGTTGACCACTCGTGCATAGATTTCCGTTGTCTTGAGATGTTTATGACCTAATAGCTTTGAAACAGTATAAATATCAGTGTCTAACGATAATTGCAATGTTGCAAAACTGTGCCTGGCGCAATGAAAAGTAATTTTCTTGTCCGTGATGCCAGCAGCCATGACCCATTCTCGCAGTTTTAGGTTGTTCCATGCGCTGTAATCCAACCCTTTAAATATAGGTTCGCCCGTATCAGTTCTTTCACCAAGCATATTTATAGCTTGTTCTGTTACCGGTAATACCTCCGCTCCTTTTGTTTTCTTTTGGATAAATTTTAACAGCCACCCTTCTGTTTCGCTATACTTTATATTATCCCAAGTTAAGGCCCTAACATCCGACCACCTAAGCCCAGTTAGTGAACTAAATAAAAAGGCTTTTTTTAATAAAGGCAGCTCGCAAGCGGTATTTGCTAATAATTGTAATTCCTCGAATGTCAGATATTCTCGATGGGTTTCCTTTACCTTAACTGGCTTAACTCTAAGTATGGGATTCTCTTTTATCATTCTTGATTGATATGCTTCTTTCAAAGCAACCCGTACTTTATTAAAGTAAGAAAATACAGAATTTTGATGGAGTTTAGTAACGCCCAAACCTTTTATGGTGTTACAAGTATGCAAATACTCTTTCAATGACTCTAAAAATCTTTCATCAATATTCTCAATTGGAATATCTTCTCCCTTCATAAAATCTTCCAGATGTCTGTAGGTGCTTAACCAATTTCCATGGTTTCCGTTTGAGTTATATCTTTTCTCAGTAAGCTGTTTAAAATATACAAGAAATCCAATATTACCTTTCACATTACTTATAAAACCATGTGCTGTAGATTGAGCGTCTAATATTCTTTTAGCCCGAATATTTTCAGCAAGCTTCATAGTTTCTCTATTGTGTTCTCGTTCCAGATTAGTCTTAGGTTTATCGTAGATATAAAGTTTTAGAAACTCTGCTTTACGTTTCTTTCCTTTACCGGGATGATAATCCAAAAACAAACTGTTTTTGCGGGACTTTCCCTTTTTCTCGTTTTCAGGAGATAGTCTTCCTTTGTTAATTCTTAGATAGATCCTCATGATTATACTCTTTTAGGTTATGATTGATGCCATAACTTTCATCAGTACTTTTCATATAGGCAACGCCTTCCGCATAAAATGCGTTTTTTTTTGTTGAATTGGTGAGTAGGTTACTTTTAAGTATAGAAAATGACCGGATTTATACGTTGATTTCAGTATTCTGTATTAAAACTCAAAAGGCTTCATTTAAACCACGTTTAAATGGTTTATTCTTGCATATCTCTGATAATAATGGATAGATGTTGATTCTATTAACTCCCGGAAAAATCACAAAATCCCTGTGTAGTAACATACATGTCCTAACCCCGCAATTCTTACGGAATTAGGGCCGGTTCACTACTTCAAAAAACACTAATTTCAAAAACTGTTTGAAACGATTCATCAACAATAATATTTGGCCAGTATCCACCCTATCAGGAAAGTGCATCCAATATAAAATAATCCAGACATGAAAAAGAAAACCATAAAGCCAGTTATGGATTGGCAAGTCGATGAATATGCCAGAGGTCAAGACTTTCGTTTTGTATTACCCTATCAGTTCCTCCTTCTTTGCAAACTCATTGCCGTTCCACCTAAACAACTCCTACTCGACTTTATGGATAACCTTTCCTGTGGCAGTTGGAAACGAGAGGGAAGAGATAAGGCCAAAGAAAAATTAGTCGAATACTTCCTCGAACATGGATACGGTCAGGATTATTATAAACCCGAAGATTTGCGAACGCTTTTCCGGGAGATGGATGCTGTCGGTCTTTTATTTCCGAGTAATGATAGTGAGATGATTGACGTGCATGCAAAGTGGAGAGAGAAGCATCATATATGGTGGTTCAATAAGTGGAGGGTGAAGTATAAAAGAAAAATTAAATAATATTCGCAATGCTGATCGTTAATATTTTATCCATTAGCAATTTCTTCTGCAGCCACATCCAAAAGTGTCAAATATCTGGCTAGTACGTTTTGAGGGCCTGGAACTGTTCGCGGATCGACCGAAAATAAGAATCTGTAAGCTGAATAATTGAGAGAAGGAACTCCTAAAATTCTTGCAGCTAGCGCATCTAGCTTTGCTGTAGTGGTGGATGAGACATGTGCTGCAGAGTTTCTCACCGTCTTCATATCCATTAAATCTGCATTTATTGCACTCAAAGCAGTATCAAACACATATCCTTGATGAAAAAAAATTTTACTAATCTTTCTCACTGCCTCAGGATTTGACCAATCCATATGTTTTTGATTACCTATAATTATCTGATGAGCGTGATCACTATTAATTGGGCTTACCCATTTTGCCGGCCGCCTTAAGAGTATTGACTCTTCATTTATTAGATAGTCAACAAAACACTTTTCTACGAAAGTCTCCCAAGCCACAAACATTTTTAAAAATGCTGATTCGCTTATGAATTCTCTTAAATTTGTTGCTATTTTATAATTTCCACTCGCATAGCGCTGATGCGCGAAACTAATATGACTGTTCAACTCTGTTAAGGTGGCCCTAAAATCTAAAAGATTCTGACTTAAAGCCATGCTAAAGTGAATTTAAAATCATAATAATAAATTCTGATCGCCTCTCTCGAACCTTTGTATCTGTCGTGGCTCTCCGGCTATCGTCCAGAAATTGTATTTCTTCGGAGGATAATTTAGTAATTGTTCGTAATTCAAACAGTTCATTAAGTGCTGTGAGCCTCGACTTTACTTGGTCAAATTTTTTACTATCAATTTTTGTTGCTTGTATTTCAAAGTTCTTCAGGCCGAAAAGAGTGTGATAAAAAGTCACAAATAAGGTATAAAATAAATGAATTCTCTTAAATTCAGTATTTTTGAGACCTTCATTGAATATTTCTTTTATTAAAAAAATTGTGCTGTCAAAGTTTCTTTCTAATTCTTTAACGTCGAAATCAAAAGATTTTTCGTATTTATTATAGAAGGATTTAATTTGCTTTTTTGATTGGATTCCTTCTATCATTGCTATTATTAAATCGGCTACCAAGGTAGCATCTTCCATCCTCAATATTTTTTGATTAGTCAATATTTTATTGTTTAACCAAAAAGCGTTGAATTTATGAGCAATCTTATCAACAACAAGCTTAAACTGGCTAAAATGGCTTGCGTGAATTTTCTCTTGCTCACTTAAAACAACCGAGTAAGAATTTAGCCTACTGAAGATGTCAAGTATTTCGGAATCCGGCAAATTAACAAGTAAATCAACCGCTAATTCATAGTTAAGTATTTGAGACTGAATCTCAGGATCGATGTTGTTTAATTGACTAAAAAAATAGCCCCCATAAATTTCATTATGCTTTTTACTTATAACAAAACCATCGTTTAAGTAGGAAATAATAGTTCTTAATCGTTGCTGCCCATCAACAACCTCTCTTATTGATTGCCTAGTTTCTACATTGAGTGTTTGCCTAATAAAAATTTTAGGTATCGGCTTACCTCTTACTATAGTGTCCATTAAGTAAGACCTTGCATCATCCGTCCAAACCGATTTTCTTTGGAACTTCGGCGCTAATTGCAGTTGTTTTTTATCATTCCACTCTACGAAATCGTTAATGCTATACGTTCTGCTATCAAAGTTTTTCATTTTGCGCTTCGCTTTATATCAATCCTAAATATATGCAATTAGACATAACATGAAATTTGTCGTAAACATATTGATTACAAAACCTTTTTCCATTCCTATTATTTTATTTATCAATGGCTATAACTAGTGAAAGCGGTTAAAGACTACTTAAGATACATAAGTGTTTGGGTCAATCTGGGAGTGTTTGGGTTTTAATATCATTTATTGACTCAAGTAACTTTATAGTTACGTCTCCACTCAGCTGATCGCCTTCGTATCTTACTTCATAAAGACCTTGGAGATTAGAAGGAAGAGTTATTCCCTGTTTCACAAGTAAAATAAATCTTCTACCATATAAAGCCATTGCAGCTCCAATTTCTATTAAGACATTTGGATTTAGTACTAAATGTTCTATGGCTTCCTTATCTAACAATTTTTGTTCGGCATCAACATGAATTATCGCGGCTCCGCAACTTCTCATATCAGTCATTACTTTATCTGGAACTGGTTTAGAAACCGATTGTTTTTCAACAGATACAATCGCTTCCATTTCGCCAAATCGAAGAAGTTTTCTTATAGGATCAACAAAGGACATATCCTTTCCATGAGACACATATACTCTTTTTCTTCTTTGACTATCAACAACAGCCATGCTTGACGAATCTATTACGACGGAATTTTTTAGATCCATTTGCTTCAAGCTGGTGTCTGATTCTATATTTGGGTTGTTAGGCGTTGCCTCTTCACTTAACTCAGTTTTATCGGGTACCTTACCTGACGGATTTACTCCTTTTAAGTCTATGTAATTTTTACCTTTAATTTCTTTAATCAAGCCTAGCTTTGCCCCTTCATAAACAATTGAATTAAATACTTCTTCAGTTTTGTCCCGTGGTACGCCGGTTGTCTCTAACACATTGCACGCAATGTCGTTTCTCGGTATCAAGTTGCCATCGTACTTAAACATGAACTCTGCATTTATCCTTGGCTTCAAAAAAGCTTCCCTCTTCGCTTTTAAATCATCTCCTTCCTCCTCAGGTCGTAAAATTCTTTTTGCAAGTGGGGTTATTTTAATCTCGGCCGCATTATATCCTCCTTCCGTTAAGCCATACGCCATAGAAGCGCCACAAAGCATTCTAAATGTACCAGACGTTGGTGTTAGTTCGAGAGCTTGCGCAAGTTGGATTGGAGTAACTGGATGAGAAGCATAATTTTCAATAATGGCTCGTGGTATACGGATTGACTCTTCTAAACCATAACTTGGCACATCTGCTTGGCTTACGTAGGTTCGCTTTACAGCTGTAGTCTTCTGTTTTACTACTGCCGTCGTTTTCTTTATTTTAGACTTAGTCATAGTTAAGATTTAGGGGTCACAAAGTAGATAAAAATTTAATATCAAGCGTTGACGCCAGAAAAATTCTGGTCACTAATTCCAAACTTACTGACCGAATAGTGACAAGAATCTGTCTACTAAAGGCAATAATAACCATAAAAAAGGCAACTAACACTTCCCAGAAACCTGCATAACTCGCAGAAAATGTGCATCAAACGTGCACTGTTCACTTCCCAATACAAAACTTACTAAAAATATAATCCAACTGATCCTCCGAAGTAATTCGCCCGCCAGTAATGTCTTCCAGGTAACTCAAACACCTACGTATATCAAGCGCTAACAAATCCCCGGGCAATCTCGCGTCCAATCCTCTAATTACGTCCTGTATCGATATATAAACATTGCGCAAGGCATCATAATGCCTCGCATTAGTTACAATTGTATCTCCTGCCTCAGCAGCACCGGATGTAACGGCTGAGAACATACGGTCTTTTAATATTTCAAGATCGGAAATGTTTTTTGCAGAGATAAATATAATGTCATCAAAATTAATAAAAGTACTTTGCGCAGCAGCCAGCCCTGTAATATCAATCTTATTGGCCACTAATAAAAGGGTTTGTCCCTCAACCTGCTTTATAAATTGAGATAACTCTTCAACACTTTCGGTACCTGCATCAAATACATAAACAATTATATCAGCCTCCTTAATCTTTTCAAATGTTTTCTCCATTCCCACTTTCTCAATAATATCCGCAGTATGCTCACGAATCCCGGCAGTATCTATTAAGCGAAATAATATTCCCCTGATATTTAATACTTCTTCAATTGTATCGCGCGTGGTTCCTGCAATATCACTCACTATCGCACGATTTTCATTTAATAAAGAATTTAATAAGGTCGATTTACCTGCATTGGGTTTACCCACAATGGCCACACGAACACCGCTCTTAATTACATTACCGTATTTAAATGATTCCAACAAATTATGAGTAACCCGCGATGCCTGGTTCAGTAAAGCATAAAACTGTGACCTGTCCGCAAATTCAACATCTTCCTGCGAAAAATCCAGCTCTAGTTCAATTAATGCAGAGAATTTAATCATCTGTTCGCGTAGATCGGCGAGCACTTTCGAAAATCCCCCGCGCATGGCGTTTAAAGCAGTATCGCGCGAAGCTTTTGTTCCGGAAGCGATCAGATCAGCTACAGCTTCGGCCTGGGCAAGGTCTATTTTCCCATTTAAAAAAGCCCTTAATGTAAACTCTCCGGGTTTTGCCAGTCGCGCGCCAGATGATATTACGGCATCGAGTACCTGCTGCTGCACATAAGGCGATCCATGACAGGAAATCTCAATTACATCCTCACCAGTGTACGATCGGGGATTTTTGAAGATAGAGATCACTGCTTCATCCAGGAGCTCGTTATCGTGCTTTAAATAACCCACATGGATGGTGTGGGTGTCCTGAACACTTAAATCTTTGGAGGGAAACAGGGAATTGGTAATGGATATTGATTGGGGACCACTAAGGCGAATAACACCAATAGCCCCAATGCCGGGAGGTGTGGCAAGCGCCGCAATGGTATCATCCCACGAATGAATTGACATAGATGCAAAAGTAGGGAATGAGACTCACGCCGGCCGCGGAGGAAAATGGTTCTATGAAACAACGCATAGCCGCCACGCTACACGTCAAATCTTCACTTCGCCCGGTTTCCCCTCCGAGGGGGAGGGTATTGGCAGTTCATTAATTCATAGGTTTCAGCTTCATGCCAAAACCCGGGGCAGAAGAAGGAACTAAATTTTTACCCTTAAACTGGTAATCACCGAAATCTATGTCGTCGCAGAAACAGGTAACACCTTCAATAGTGGGCATATTACCCTGCGCACCGGCTAAATGCACAGTGTAATAGGTTTTTAATAAATGCCCCCAGCAATGAGGCGACGATTGAATACCCTTTCCCTTTAATGATGAATTTAATTTCCGCCATTTCGTAAACCCGGTATCAGCAATATCTGCGAGGTAAACATTCAATAATTTTTTGGCTCCTAATTCAAGGACCAATGGAAGATCCGGCGCCCACTCTCCATCGGCAATTAATGTATTTTCACGACCATTCGCTTTTAACCACGCCACTAATTTTTCATAATCTTCAACATTCTCAACAAAAGGCTCCTCTATCCAGAATAATTTAATATCACCAATGCCTTCAAGATATTTAATAGTATTGTCTATCCCGTATTTATCATTAGGATCTATTAATATATCGCAATCAGGATATAATTCCGCAACAGCTTTCGTTACTTCTATATCTCTTTTTAATCCTTCTGCAGGCGTCATCCACTTAAATCCTCTTCCTAATTTTAATTTAAATTGCCTGTAACCATATTCATAATCCCACTGGCAGTTTTTTAATACCGATGATATGCCCGTAGGATTTTCCGCAGGTTCCAGGTCATCAAAATATATCATGCCCGAATAACAATTCGTAACAATGGGTTCCTTATTCTTTCCAATTAGTTCATAAACGGGTTTGTTGGTAATTACCCCCGCTAAATCGTGTAATGCAAAATCAAATGAAGACACTAATGGATTTGTAATTCCAACAGCAGAAGAAAATACTTCTCTTACTCTTTTGCCTTTAATAAACGCAGAACCCTCTTTAAAATTTTCATGATCGCGTAATATTGCCCAGCCGCTCGCACCACGCGCAGTAGTTAATTCCACCACATCTATTTCAGGACCATAACCATGCACATCACTTCTTGCATTTTTGCCTACTAACCGTGGATAATTCAATTTTATTTTACGTACTTCTATATTAGTTATCCTGTGTTCGGCCAGTTCATGATCATCCAGCCAGTCTACCGCATTAACCGCCGCTGGCAATGCAGCCATAGAACCTAAAAATTCTCTTCTCTTCATAATAAATCCCCCTGCAGTTTTGCTGTATGATTAATCTCTTCACCCCTCTTTCAAGGGAGTGCAAATTTCGTCATTGCCGATAGATAAAAAAAATCCCCGTCTCGATATGAGACGGGGATTCAAATATTCAGATTAAATATTATTGAGTTTCCAGCCTGAAAACGATTGGTTGTTTTTTGTAGGATTTAACCTGGCGTCCGTTCTGAACGGCGGGTGTCCACTTACCACTTCTTTTAATAACCCTTACTGCTTCATCACGCAATTCGTTAGGACCCTGTACCGCTTCAACATCAGTTACTGTTCCTGCTTTATCAACGATAAACTGAACAACAACCGTACCCTGGATCTCATTATCCTGTGCTTCCTGCGGATACCTCAAAGTCTTATTTAAATAACGTGCCCATGCGCCGGGGCCGCCGGGATAACTGGATTCGATCTCCACTTTGGTAAATGTCTGGTCGTAATCCGTATTATCTCTTTTGGGAGCCTCAACCACACCTTTACCGTCGTCAACGGGTGGGGCAATAATACCTTCATCCTTAATACCTTCCTGGTTGAAAACGTCGATCCTTGTTTCTTCGAGTTTTTCAACTTCAGGTGGTTTTTCGTCTTCCTTCACATCCTCATCCTTTACAATTACAGGGGGAGTGAATTTTGCCACTTCCACTTTTGGTGGTGGCGGCGGAGCGGGAGGAGGAGGGGGAGGTGGTTCTTCTTTTTCTTCCTGCTTAATTTCTTCAAGCTGTACCTCCTGCACCACAATAGCTTTAGTTTCGTCGGCAGGTGACATTTTCGTTGCTATCAGGTACCCCGCTAAGAAAAGAACGAACAGCACTACCAGACTGGACAGTGCTATTATCAGTCTTTTACGGTAGCCCCTTCGCAGCTCATAAGCGCCGTACTCCTTATTTCTACCCTCAAACACAATGTCGAGAATATCGGCGGTGAGTATTTTGTTAGCTTCCATTTTTAATATTTTTAAATCATAAATCCCCGTTTCGTTTTTACAAAACTTCCCTTTTTCAAGAGGGGATATTAACTATTATTGCGCTGGCGTTGCTGCTGGCATCGGACCACCACCTTCGGTAGCTGTTACCAATTGTTTTTCAATATCGAACAGGTCCAACGTTGCATAACGTTTAACTTCATTAATAGTCATTTCATCCAACAGGTCCACGGTATTTCTATAAGTGGACTGATCGGTTGGCTTGATCAGCACCATGAAATCTTCAGGGTTCGTACGTCTCTTCTTCTCAATAATTACCTCCCTGATGTCTTTATAATTGGAGGACTTAAAATTAGAACCATCAGGTAAAAGAGTCCCTTCGTAATAATATATCGCGTTGTTATTACCGAGAATGACCGTAAGTGCTGCAGATTCCTTGATCTTATTCTGTTCCTCAACCTTTTCAGTGTCCTTAGGAAGGATCAGCCTCATTGCTGTAGGCTGACTCATTGTAGTCGTGAATATGAAGAAGGTGATGAGCAGGAAGCCCAGGTCAACCATCGGAGTAAGATCTACACGGGTAGAAAGTTTTTTGGCCTTTTTGACCCCTGGGCCTTTTTTATGCCCACCTCCACCCGAGGTATCCATTTCTGCCATACAATAGCTTTTTAGTTATTTCTAATACTAAGCAGGTTTCTTCCCTGCATTAGTTGTGTTATACAAATCAGTTCCCGGAGGCACACTTTCGGGATCGGTGATCAGCTGAAACTTAAATAGTTCGTTCTTTTTAAATGCATTGATCACCCCTCTGAAAGAAGGATATTTCGAATCGCCATCGCCCTTTACCATCAGGTTCATTTTTAACCCCTGAAAAGCAGAGTTTGCGGCCCGCATCCAAACAGTCAGCTCATTATTTAAAGTATCCGTAACAGGTATTCCGGGCATATCCACAGCGCTCGCCTGTTGCTTATCCAGTTGTAAATACGACTTTAGCTGCCCAAACGGAACACCTACGTACGATCCCGCATAAGAAAATCTCTTTTTTTCTTCATCCGTCAACCCCAGGCTTTTTGCCTTGTCAACACTCTCAATGATTGCCAGCTTTTCCTCTGTGGCATCATCAGATACAGAAAAATAAACCTTTCCTTCTTTATCCATTGTAATTAATACAACGTCCTTTTGCTCTGCTGCCTTTGTGGAAACCGATTTTGGAGTGGTTACCGACAAAGCCTCGTCTGGTTTAAATTCTGTAGTAAGAATGAAGAAGGAAAGAAGAAGGAACGCCACATCACACATTGCTGTCATATCTACAGTGGTGCTTTTCCTCGCGACTTTAGCTCTTCCCATGATTAATTAATTAAATAGTTTATTATAAGATTAAGTTTTGCAACTTTTCCACATCGACCGCCGAAGTTTTTTTTAAAAACGAAGGCTATTTTGTATATCCGCAATATTAATCACTGCGTAGGCCGACGCTTCCACAAGAGCTTATTTATATAAGCTTGCAAAACTCTGAGTTAAAGTAAATCCGGATTCATCAATACCGTAAGTAATAGAATCAATTTTGGTAGTGAAGATGTTATAGAATACGATCGCAACAGTAGATGTACCAATACCAAGAGCAGTATTATACAATGCCTCAGAGATACCTCTCGACAGTTCTGCAGCCGCGTTACCTCCACCTTCTTCGCCAAGAGCAGCGAACGAAGTGATCATACCCAATACAGTTCCTAATAGACCGATAAGGGTTGCAATGGACGCAATAGTAGAAAGAAACACCAGGTTCTTCTCAAGCATAGGTAACTCAAGCGCCGTAGCTTCTTCAACTTCTTTCTGAATGTTAAGTACCTTCTGATCGGTATCCAGTTCGGCGGTACTAATCATTTCTTTGTATTTACGAAGACCGGCTTTCATTACATTCCCTACACTTCCTCTTTGTTTATCACACTCTGCAATAGCCTGATCCACATTTTTGTTGGCAAGATGATACTGCACGCGGCGCACGAACTCAGCAATATTGCCTGAACCTGTCGCCTTGCTGATAGTAAGAAAACGTTCAACAACAAAAACGATAGTTGTAAGTAATGTTGCAATAAGAACAGGAACAATAATACCAGCTTCATACATTCTTATCAATCCACCCTTTGGACCCTGATGGTGAGGCCAGAACCCGCCCGCAGGATCCGGGTTGCTGAAATTTGCTGGATTTCCCAATACGAAACGCCAGATAATATAACCTGCAATGATACACACCACAGGGGCTACCCACGAAACCGCATTATTTTTCTTGAGGGGTTGAACTGATGTGCTACTCTTTGAAACCACTGATGCAGTTGGTCTTGTCTCAGCCATGATTGTTTGTTTTTAGTTGTAAATAACAGATAAAAAAGTTAAAATAAAAAAGTTTTTACTAAGGGCACACAATATAAACAATTATCAAATTGAAACACTAAAATATGAGTTTCACTTTTCCTTATATTGCCTGTTAATATTATAATAATATACTATCAATGAACCACAAAAGATTGACCTCGCTGGCATGCCTGTTAGCACTGGTAACGCTATCGGCCACCGCCCAGAATAAAAAAACCGTTCCACCAGCCCGGGATACCTCAAAAACGGTTCAGCTAACAGCACCCGCTCTTCCCAAAAAAGGACCAAAGCCCTATAAAGAAGTAATCACAGATAAAGCCATCACTAAAAAAGGGCTTTTCTGGGTACATAATATGGACGAAAAATGGTACCTCGAAATGAACGACAGTTTGCTTAACCGCGACATCCTGGTAGTGAACCGCATTTCTAAAGCGCCCATCAATACCCGCGCAGGATTCTTTGGATACGCTGGCGACGAGATCAACCAAAATGTGATACGCTTCGAAAAAGGTCCCAATAACAAATTATTTTTAAGAGATATCTCTTATTCAGTATATGCCCGCGACACTGCCGGCGACATGTACAAATCGGTAATGAATTCCAATATTCAACCTATTACCGCTGCGTTCGATATAAAAGCGTTTTCTCAGGACAGTGCAGGTTCGGTGATCGACATGACCGATATACTGGCCAGTGACAATGAAATATTCTTTTTCGCCCCTTCTTTAAAAACATCTCTTAAACTGGGTGGGCTGCAAAACGACAAATCATATATATCCGATATACGCAGCTATCCCATAAACACAGAAATAAAAACAGTAAAAACCTACTCACGATCTTCCGGTCCCGTTGTACCGGGAGCGCCCCCGCCTACGGGTGGCGGATTCTCCACCTTCGAATTAAATACCTCTATGATATTGCTGCCGTCGAAACTGATGCGCCCAAGATATTTTGATAACAGGGTAGCTTACTTTACTACGGAATTCACCGATTTTGATGCCGATCCCCAGGGAGTAAAAGATATCAGCTTAATTACGCGCTGGCGCCTCGAACCAAAACCGGAGGATATGGATAAATATAAAAATGGAGAACTGGTTGAGCCCGTGAAACCCATTATATATTATATAGATCCTTCAACACCCAAAAAATGGGTGCCTTATTTAATTGCCGGTGTTAACGACTGGCAGAAAGCATTTGAAAAAGCAGGATTCAAAAATGCCATCATGGCCAGGATGGCGCCCACGAAAGAGGAAGATTCAACATGGAGTATAGAAGACGCGCGATACAGTGCCATTGTTTATAAACCCTCTGAAATTCCAAATGCACAGGGCCCGCATATACACGATCCGCGAACAGGAGAAATCCTTGAATCTCATATTAACTGGTTTCATAATGTAATAAGTCTCGTTCGCAACTGGTACATGATACAGGCCGGAGCAGTTGATCCCGAAGCACGAAAACCCAAATTTGACGATAAATTAATGGGACAATTAATTCGTTTTGTTTCTTCTCATGAAGTAGGACACACATTGGGACTACCTCACAATATGGGTTCTTCATCTGCAACACCGGTAGAAAAATTAAGAGATAAAAAATGGGTAGAAGCAAATGGGCACACCCCATCAATTATGGATTATGCACGATTTAATTATGTGGCACAACCCGAAGATAAAATATCGCAATTGGGAATATTCCCACGCATTGGTGATTATGATATCTGGTCGATCGAATGGGGATATAAATTATTCCCTGATAAAACCGACGAAGAAGAAAAAGAAATATTAAATGACTGGGTGAAAAGTAAATCCTCTGATCCACGATTACGATTTATCGAGAATAATGGAACAGATCCGCGCGCGCAGTCGGAAGATCTGGGAGATAATGCAATGAAGGCCGGCGCGTATGGAATTATGAATTTAAAAAGAATTGTTCCATTGCTGCAAACATGGATGGCTGAAAAAGGTGAAGATTATAAAACACTGAACAAAAGCTACAACGAAGCGGTGACACAATTTTCAAGATACATGAATCACGCTGCTGTTAATATCGGGGGTATATACAGTAATGCCAAAACAAGCGATCAGCCTGGTGAAGTATATACTGTTGTGCCAAGAACAAAACAAAAAGAAGCACTTACATTTATTCAGAAAAATCTATTTGAAACACCTACATGGTTATTAGACAAAAAAATACTTAATTTAATTAGCGCACCGTCGAGCGACCGCATCAGTTCAATACAGGATAATATGTTGGGGAGTTTATTATCAAATGCACGCCTGCAGCGTTTAATTTCTTCCGGGAACAGGGAAAAAAACACTTATCGTGTCGATGAATATTTTTCTGATCTTAAGAAAGGAATATGGTCGGAATTAGCACTGAGAAAACCTATCGATAATTACAGGAGAAATATACAGAAGGCATTTGTTGAAAGGCTGGCAAGCATTATTGATCCGCCAGCTTCTGGTGGAGGATTAACTATATCCTTTTCTTCCGGCTCAGTTGTTAACAGCCGTAAATCAGATATAATTTCTGTGGCAAAAGCAACATTAAGATCATTGCGATCAGAAATTACCACAGCATTACCAGGATATACAGATAATATGAGCCGTTATCATTTACAGGATTTACGGGAGAGAATAGATAAAGTATTTAAGAAGGATTAAATCTCTCTCTGCAGTTAGTGTTTCTCTGAATAGATCATACATGCATGAAAATTGCAGGGGGGGGATTTACTCATACCGTAAAGCCTCTATCGGATTTAATCTCGAAGCCTTAAACGCAGGATAAAGGCCTGCAAGCAGTCCTACTATCGAACATATTATTACACCTAGTAGTACCCAGTCCCAGGGTATTACAAATCCTGTATTTAATAATAATGAAATTACATTTCCCAGCGCCACGCCTAAAAACACACCACATACAGCGCCCATCAAACTGATAATCATTGCTTCCATTAAAAATTGTAACCGCACATTCGCCTGCCTGCCCCCGATAGCTTTAACCAGGCCAATTTCTTTTGTACGTTCAGTAACCGCCACCAGCATAATATTCATTAATCCAATAGCAGCGCCCGTAAGTGTAATAAACCCGATAATTATCGCGGCACCCGTCAAATAAGATAACTGGTTAAGTAACATTTCAACAAAGCTGTCACTTTTATCGATCGCAAAATTATCTGTTTCAATAGTATTTAATTTCCTTATAGGTCTGAAAACAGCCGTTGCCTCTCCTATTGCGGGTTCCATATATTTAATATCATTCACTTTTACCTGGATATTAAATGATGCGTTCGGATTTGAATTAAAGAACCGCTGTGCATTTTTATAAGGAACAACAATAGTATTATCCCAGCTAAACCCCAGGGAAGATCCTTTTTCATTTAATGTACCAACAATACGATAGGGGATATTATTTACTTTAATTATTTTTTCGAGTGGCTGTTCAAGATTTTTATTAAAGAATTTCTTTGCAATCTCACTTCCGATCAAACAAACATTTCTTCCGCTGGAAATGTCCAGATTATTTAATGGCCTTCCGTATGCCAGCGTAAATCCATTCAGGTCGATGAAATTATCATCACTGCCATACACACGTGTAGTGGGATTTGATTTCCTGTTCTGATAAGAAACAACAGCATCACGCGAACCAAAAAAACTCAGGCATACTGTTGCGGGGAAAGTATATCTTTCTTTAAAATATTCCGCCTGTTGCCTGGTAATAGGCTTACCTATATTCGATTTCTTTTCTTTTCTTTCTCCTTTTTTTTGTTTGGTTACTGCATTATCAGCGCCGCCCATTCTGAACTGAGGCTCCTTATATCTTATACTGAAACCATTTGCGCCCATCGACGAAAAACTCTCCATAAATTTCTGCTGCATGGCACTGATGGCAGTGCGGATACCCACAAGAGCCATTATACCAAAGGCAATAATGGCAACAGTCAGCACCGTACGTAAACGATTTGCTTTTACTGTGTTAAAGGCGAGTTGCAGGTTATCCCGGAAATTCATAATGTAAATTACATAAATCCCCCTGCAGTTATGCATTTAGCTTAACTCGCTGATACCCCTTTTCCAAAGGGACCCCCACGTGCGCTAAAGTTTAAAAGAAATAATACATTTTCTCAATTAACCACCCCGGGAACAATCCTAAAAAGATAATAATAGCAGCAGTGATGCCGAGAAGTAATTTGAAGCCAGGACCAACCTCCATATCCTGTTTCTGCCCTTCTTTAAAATACATTGCCTGTATAACGCGGAAATAATAATATGCACTAATGGCTGCGCAAATCACTCCAACAACTACCAGCCAGAATAAATGCCCGGTACTCATAGCTGCAGAAAGCATATAAAATTTTCCCATAAAACCTGCAGTAGCAGGAATGCCGGCCAGGGATAACATAAACACGGTAACCGTTGCAGCAAGCGCAGGATGATGTTTGCCCATCCCATTAAAACCTTCAAAAGTATAATCGCTCATTCTAACAAGTACTGCGAATGCACCGATCGTTGCAAAACAATAGGCCGCTGCATAATATATCAATCCTTCCATCGCAAGACCATTCAGTGATACGATTGCGAACATCATAAATCCAGCTTGTGAAATACTTGAATATGCCAGCATTCTTTTAACACTCTGCTGAAATACCGCGGTAATATTCCCTATAATTAAAGTAGCTGCGGCAATAATTGACACAATTACCTGCCATTGCCCCTGTATTTCCGCAAAACCGCCTTTAAACAACCTGATGAATGCAATAAACCCTGCAGCCTTTACAATGGTCGCCATAAAAGAGGTGAACACTCCCGGCGCACCATCATATACATCAGGCGTCCAGAAATGAAAAGGAGCCGCAGAAACTTTAAATGCCATCGAGAACATCAGCAATAATAATCCTGCAGAAAACAAAGGAGATTCACCTGTATTTCCAGTGCCTATAATATCCAGGCTGAAGCTTGCTTTCGCACCGTAAATCAATGCAATACCCATTAACATTAATCCTGTGGAAAACGCACCCATTAAAAAGTATTTAAGCGATGCCTCGTTACTTTTCAGGTTCCGCCTGTCAGATCCTGTAAGAATATATAATGGGATAGTAATAATTTCAATCCCGAGGAATAATAATAATAATGAATTAAATGAAGAAACAATCCCTACACCGGTGAGTACAAAAAATATTAAGGCATAATATTCAGAAACATCAGCGCCCACTCTTTCAATATCTTTAGCCGACAATAAGAAATATAGCAGTGTGACTGCAAACATAACAGCCATAAAAAGAAGAGAGAAATTGTCGGTCACCAGCATATTGCGGGTGTTGAAATTAAAGAAATTGATGCCCTGCATTTCAAGTATCGTGGATACGAGCAATACAACTGCACCTGTAGCTGCAGTAATATGCACTGCAGACAGTTTTTTGGTGATGATGCCGCTGAACATCATAATCACTCCCCATATGGCCGAAAGTACAATTGCATTCATAAGTAATTAGGGATGTTTTGTTATCATCCTCGATAATATGTTATCAACTGTTGTTTGCGTAAGTTCAAGCATCGGCGCCGGATACACGCCGAATGCCAGTATCAGCACCACCAATATTCCCAATATTAATTTCTCATTGAATTTAATATCGACGCCTTTAGCAGTAGCTGTGCTTGTTTCTCCGAAAAAAACTTTCTGTACCATGTTTAATGTGTACACAGCCGAAAGAATGATCGTGAGCATCGCAGCAACAGTAAATACTATATTGAATTTTGAAACATTCGAATTAAACACGCCGGTGAACATCAGGAACTCACCAACAAATGAATTGGTCAGCGGAAGTGCAATATTCGCGAGCGCAATGATCACCAGCAATATCGCAAGCGCCGGCGCTTTTTGCGCAATGCCTCCCAGTTCCGACATTTTTCTTGTATGGAATTGTCGCTCGATCAGTTCCACCACTATCCATAAACCGATAATATTTACACCATGACTGAACATTTGAATCATCACGCCCTGCATACCCATACTATCGGTAGCAAAAATCGCAAGACACATTAATCCAATATGTGCAATAGAAGAATAAGCCACTAATCTTTTTAGGTCATCCTGCTTCATCGCAATTAAGGAAGCATACACCATCCCTATTACCGCCAGCGTCGAAACAGTATCTCCCCACGCCCATGCTCCAACCGGCACAATGGGAACCAGCCAGCGCAAAACACCAAATACACCCATCTTCACCATTACTCCGCTTAATACCATGGTGGTTGCGGTAGGCGCCTGTTCGTATGTATCAGGTTGCCAGGTATGTAATGGAAATATTGGCATTTTCACTGCAAACGCAACAAACATGATCCAGAACAACCACGTCTGTTCGCTATTACCAAGTTTGACTTTATAGAATGATTCGATAGCAAACGACTGATCGGGCGTTTTTAAATAAATATAAATAATGCCCAGCAGCATAAACAGCGAGCCGAGGAATGTATAAACAAAGAATTTAAATGTAACAGGAATTCTTCTTTCACCACCCCACTGACCGCATAAAAAGTATGTAGGAATTATTGCAAGCTCCCAGAAGAAATAAAATAATAAGGCATCGAAAGCAACAAAAACCCCCATTAATCCGGCCTGCGACAGCAGCATTAATGCATAAAAATTATGCGCCTTATTATATTGCTGATTCCATGTTGCAGTAAAGATGACCGGGAAAGCAACACCAGTGAGTAATACTAATATCTTACCCATTCCATCGATGCCAACAGAAAAATCACTGCCTAATAAAGGCATCCATTCTGCATTAAAAAACAATCCTGCATCTGGTTTTACAAGCCCGAACAAAGTAACGATCAATGTTGCTAACGATGTCATCAGCGACCACGTTCTTGCAGCTTTCGCATCCTTAATAAAAAATGAAAGCACACCGCTCAGCAAAGGGATCGCTATGAGTAAAACAGGTATCATCAATTATTTTTTAATAAAGAATTGTATAACAAAAAATATCAGCATGCCCAGCACCATCAATAATACATAGCTGCCCACCTGGCCGCTTTGCACCCAGCGCATCTGCCGGCTTCCATACTGTACCAGTCTTCCGGAACCATTCACTAACCAATCAATCAGCCCTTTTTCAATCTGCTGGTTAAAGAATTTACCAATAGCATAAACCGGTTTAACAATTATTCTGTCGTACAATTCATCTACGTACCATTTATTTTCGAGGAGTTTGGAAATGCCGCGTGAACCTGCCTCTTCCGACGCTATAGGCTCTTGCTGACGGCTGTCGTTAGTCAAAGGAAGAGAATTAGCAGCTTTCCTGCTATACTTAATTGAGGCGATAATGGCCATAGCAGCAGCGCCTGCTACTGAAATACCCATCAATATCCATTCTGTTGAGTGATCGGGATGATGTATTTCGCGCAATTGATTTGATTTGGCAAATACAGGTGCAAGGAATTGTTCGAGCCAGTGTGCATTCGGGGCAAACAATTCGGGAATACCCATAAATCCGCCAATAGCCGCGGCAATAGCCAATACAATTAATGCAATGGTCATTGGTGCAGGGCTTTCATGCAGATGATGGCGCTGTTCTTCTGTACCCCGGAATCTTCCCAAAAATGTTGTTGAATACAAACGGAACATATACCATGCAGTCATAAACGCACCGAGCACGCCAATAATCCAGTAAATTTTATTTGCTGAAAATGCATGCGCAAGAATTTCATCTTTTGAAAAGAAGCCCGACAATGGAGGAATACCCGCGATGGCCAGGCACCCGATTAAAAAAGTAATATGGGTAACAGGAAGATGTTTTTTTAATCCACCCATATTCCTCATATCCTGTTCGTGGTGCAACGCATGAATAACCGAGCCGGCTCCAAGAAATAACAATGCTTTAAAAAACGCATGGGTCATTACATGAAAAACCGCACCTGTGTAAGCGCCAACACCTAACCCCACAAACATATATCCTAACTGGCTCACCGTTGAATAAGCAAGTACTTTTTTAATATCATTTTGTTTTAAGGCAATGGTTGCCGCTAATATTGCTGTTGCCAAACCAATAATTACTACAACAGTCTGCGATACGGGGGCAAGCGTGTACATCACATTGCTACGGGCAATCATATAAATGCCCGCGGTCACCATTGTGGCCGCATGTATTAATGCAGAAACAGGAGTAGGGCCGGCCATTGCATCGGGCAGCCAGGTATGTAAGGGTATCTGGGCCGACTTACCGGTTGCCCCAATAAATAATAATAATGTAATAGTCACAAGTACGGCCGAACCCATTGGCAGGTCCGCAGCTTTACCCAATACATCAGTAAAGTTCACAGATCCGAAATGCTGTACCATCATAAAAATGGCGATCAGGAAAGCAACATCACCAATGCGGTTCATAATAAATGCCTTTTTAGCAGCATTATTATAAGATGTGTTCTTAAACCAGTAACCAATTAATAAATAAGAACATAAACCAACACCTTCCCAACCCACAAACATAATTACGTAATTCGCACCCATCACCAGCAACAACATCGAGAACACGAATAAGTTCAGATATGAAAAATACCGCGCATAATGATCGGGCTTTTCTTCATGCATATATGATATTGAGTACACATGAATAAAAAATCCGATTCCCGTAATAATTAACAGGAACAAAGAAGAAAGCTGATCTACCTGGAAAGCAAAGGGTATTGATAATTTCCCCGCCGAGATGAAATTAAACAGTGTTGAATTATAAGTAATACCATTCTTTACATTAATGAATAATAATATTGATACAATAAAAGAGGCAAGAATGGCACCACTGCCTATAATACCTGAAACAGGTTTAGACAGCTTGTTCCTGAACAATCCGTTCACAATAAACCCAATTAAAGGAAACAAAGGAACCAGGTAAACTAATTGCATCATAATATATTAATGTTTCAGCCTGTTCAGAAAATTTATATCTACCGAATGCACGTTACGGAACATCATAACGATGATTGCCAGCCCAACACTTACTTCTGCCGCTGCTACCACCATGATGAAGAAAACGAATAATTGTCCGTCGATCCCTGCTGTTGGATTGCCCGGATTATTTAAATGATGCATTTTTGAAAACGCAACCAGCAACAGGTTCACTGCATTCAGCATCAGTTCGATACACATAAAAACAATTATGGCATTGCGGCGTATCAACACACCGGCAATACCGATGCAGAACAGGGCAATTGCAAGAAATATATAACGTTCTATAGGCATAAAATGCTTTATTTATTTTTTACTCAATACTACGGTACCTACCATTGCACTTAAAAATAAAATACTGCTTATTTCAAATGGTACAACATATTCAGTAAACAGGGCTTTCCCTAAATGTTCTATCAATCCAATATCACCAGTGTTTAACTGTGCCGTCATCCCCTTCACCTCGGCATTTTTCAGCGCCGCAATAATCACTAATAATAAACATCCCCCGGAAACAACACCCGCCAGTTTCAGCCATTTATTCTTCTGCGGTTCCGAATCAACATTCAAATTCATGAGCATGATCACGAATAAAAATAATACCATAATGGCACCCGCGTAAACAATTAAATTAACAATACCGAGAAATTGGGCGTTCATTAATATATAGTGTCCCGAAATAGCGAAGAATGTAACGATGAGCCATAAAACACTGTAAACAGGATTTCTGCTCAGCACAACAAGTATGGCACTGCCAATAGCAAGTGTACTTAAAAAATAAAATAATATATCGGATATACTCATAGATATCAGTTAGAAATCTTTTTTGATGCACGATTACCTAATGCAATTTTGTAAGCTTCAGGATCTTCTTTAGGGTCAGGAATTAAAAGATCATCCTTTCCATATATAAATCCTTTACGCTGATAATTAGATGGTGCAAATGTTTCGCTGAGGTAAATCGCATCTTTAGGGCAGGCTTCTTCACATAATCCGCAAAAAATACAGCGCAGCATATTGATCTCATATTTCGCCGCATATTTTTCTTCGCGATATAAATGTTCTTCTCCTTTCTGGCGTTCTGCAGCTTCCATGGTAATAGCTTCCGCAGGGCATGCCACTGCGCATAATCCGCAGGCCGTACATCTTTCACGACCTTCTTCGTCGCGGTTCAGTATCTGCAGGCCCCTGAACACAGGGCTGAATTCCCTTTTCTGTTCAGGATAACTAATCGTAGCCTTACGTTTGAAAATATGTTTAAGTGTAATAAGCATACCCTTAAAAATATTCCAGACATATATGCGCTCCAGCAGCGTCATTGGCTTCCTCTCAACCGGCTTTGCTCTATTTGTTAATGTCTGCATGTTCAAAATTAATTAATCTGCTACTAACATATTGCCCAGGAGGCAAATGATAGTCTATATCAAAATGACCAACCGTTTTCCTTCAGCAGCACCACGAACGCTGTAACAATCATGTTGATCAGCGCCAGCGGTATCAACACTTTCCATCCCAAATTCATTAACTGATCGTACCTGAACCTCGGAATGGTCCATCTCACCCACATGAAAACGAAAATAAATATCGCTATTTTGAATAACAGGACGCCCGACTGTATCGCCGATGCCCAGCTTCCAATACTATTAAATAATTCTCCATCGTTTACAAATGGAATATCGTATCCTCCAAAAAATAATGTAGCCATTATTGCGCTGCTCACAAACATATTAATGTATTCAGCAAACAAATAGAACCCGAGTTTCATGGAAGAATATTCCTGATGATAACCAAAGTTTAATTCATTTTCCGCTTCGGGAAGATCGAATGGCGTGCGATTACATTCTGCAAATGCGCATACAAGGAATATAAAAAATCCTAATGGCTGATATAATACGTTGTACCAGCTATCTATTTGTCCGCCTACAATCGTGCTCATTTGTAATGAGCCGGTTAACATTAACACAGCGATTAATGAAAGTCCCATAGGAATCTCATAAGAAATTACCTGCGAGGCCCCGCGTAATGCCGCTATTAACGAGAATTTATTATTCGATGCCCATCCACCGATCATTATCCCGTAAACACCCATACTCACTACTCCGAATATATATAATATACCTATGTTGATATCCGCAATCTGAAGATCCACCCACCTATCTGCACCAAACCATGTAAAATGGATCTGGCCTCCCCAGGGAATTACCGCCGAAGTCATCATTGCAGTGATCATGGCGAGGCATGGACCAAGAACAAATAAAAACCTGTTTGAAGTATTAGGAATTATCTCTTCTTTCATGAAGAGTTTTAATCCGTCGGCGAGTGGTTGTAATATTCCGAATGGACCAGCGCGGTTCGGCCCGCGACGATCCTGCATTACCGCAGCAACTTTTCTTTCGGCATAGGTCTCGTACATGGCAATAACCAGGGAAATAGAAACTACGCTCACTATCAGCACGAGTTTTTCAAGAATAAATGCCCAATCGATGGCGAGTAATGTCATTCTAATATGCTTTTTTTGCCTTACTATTTTTCAAATGTCTCTCCTGTTGACGGTCCGTTAAGTTCCGACAAATACACTCCAGGTTTATTTACTTCACTCACACTATGAATATCCAGTAACACTCTTGGTTTGCGTCCATCCATTAATTCGCCAAACACCTCATTACCCTTCACTGTTTCCACGTAATGTCCCTGCGAAATAACAGAATGACGATTTATTTTAGTGGGCCCTTCAATCACCCAATCCTTTGTTTCTTTTTTCTCGAACCTGCATTCATTACATATCCATTCATGTACCTCACCCCATTCATCCTTCCTGGCTGTAACGCGGTACACTTCATCACCCCGGTTCCATAATGTAACCTTACCGCTGCATTTCGGACAATCACGATGTGCATCAACCGGTTTCAGGAACCATACACGATTTTTAAATCTGAAGGTTCTGTCGGTTAATGCACCAACGGGGCAAACGTCAATAACGTTTCCTATAAAATCATTATCCAGCGCTTTCTCTATAAATGTTGCAATCTCTGAATGATCACCACGATCAAGAATACCATGCTCACGTTTATTGGTCAATTGATCGGCAACATATACACAACGGTAGCATAATATGCAGCGCGTCATGTGTAA
>CAYLVR010000026.1:0-9403 GCA_964387165.1 uncultured Chitinophagaceae bacterium
GTATCATAAAAAAGACGGAAAACACTGTCTCCGTCATTCTGATAATTTTTGGCCGCATTAATTCCGCCTTGTGCAGCGATACTATGTGCACGCCTTGGGCTGTCCTGGAAACAAAATGCTTTTACTTTATATCCCAATTCACCAAGAGTGGCAGCAGCAGAAGCGCCTGCAAGCCCAGTACCTACAATTACAATTTCAAGCTTGCGTTTATTGGTTGGGTTAACAAGATTAACATGACCTTTATAATCGTTCCATTTATTTTCTAACGCGCCGCCTGGTATTTTTGAATTCAACATTTAATCTGAATGATTTTGTTTGATAATGTTACCCTATCCATTGGAAATAAATGGCTATTGGCATAAGAGCAAAAACAAGAGGAATGAAAATAGAGAATCCTGTTCCTAACCCCTTAACAATAGTTATATATCTCTTATTATGAACACCAAGTGTTCTGAATGCACTCTGAAATCCGTGTAGTAAGTGATATGCAAGAGATATACATCCCAGAACATATAACACTACGATGTAAGGATTACTGAATACATCCACCATTTTCTGGAAAAGGTTGTGATAGTTTTTACCTTCTACTTCTTCAAGACCTGTTATTCTTGAAGGCACCCAGAAGTGAGAAATATGCATGATCAGAAACAATAACAATAATGTTCCCAGCAATCCCATGGTACGGCTGTACCATTTGCTCCCTCGGTTGGCGAGGTTTACTTTATAGGAAGTCCCGCGGCGCGAAAGGTTTTTTGCTTCAAGCGAGTATCCCTGGAAGATGTGCACCAGGAAACCCAGGAAAAGCCCGATTTCGAGCGTTCGCACCACATAGGAAGAACCCATGAAATGCGCTGCGCGGTTAAACATATCGCCATTGTCGTTTGAATCGAAAATTGGCAAATCATTAAAGATGCAGGCATTAACACCTGCGTGAATAACAAGGAAAGAGATAAGAAAAAGACCTGTCAACGCCATTACGAATTTCTTGCCTACGGATGATGTAAAAAAGTCGGACCACTTCATGTATTGGTTTTATTGAGATGCTGCAAAAATAACGCAGCAGCGTGATACTGCAAATTCCCTATCTTAGCCCGCTAAAAATCAGCTTAATGAGACAAGAGGAGGATTTTGAAGCAAATCTTGCAGGAGAAGAAGGAAAATCTGAAGAATCACGAAGCAGTTGGTTCAAACGCATCAAGAAAGGGATTTTAACAAGCACTGCCGACAAAAAAGAAATACCGGAAGGATTATGGAGTAAATGTCCGGATTGCGGTTATATCTGCACCGTCACTGAACTTCGTGAGAGTTTATTTGTATGTCCTAAATGTAACTATCATCATCGCATTGGCAGCGCAGAATATTTCGATGTCATATTCGACGATAACCAGTATGATATTATGTTTGAGAATATCAGGTCAAAAGATTTCCTGGAATTTACAGATCTCAAATCTTACAAGAAAAGATTAGAGGAAACCTGGAGCAAAACTGATATTACCGATTCTATCAGGGTTGCTGTAGGAAAGGTAGATACCGAGCCCCTGGTAATCGGTTGTATGGATTTTGAATTCATCGGCGGATCATTGGGAAGTGTAATGGGAGAAAGAATTTCCAGGGCGGTTGATTACTGCCTCGAGCATAAAATCCCCTTATTGATCATCTGCAAATCAGGGGGGGCCCGTATGATGGAAAGCGCATTTTCTTTAATGCAACTCGCGAAGGTTTCGGGTAAACTTTCCAAACTTACAGATGCACAGATCCCATATATATCTTTTTTAACCGACCCTTCTTTCGGCGGTATATCCGCGTCTTTTGGTATGCTGGGCGATCTTAACATAGCCGAACCAGGGGCGCTGATAGGTTTCGCAGGACCAAGAGTTATCCGGGAAACCATTAAAAAAGATCTGCCGGAAGGTTTTCAACGCAGCGAATTTTTACTGGAGCACGGATTTCTTGATTTTATAGTAGACAGGAAAGAACTGAAAGAAAAACTGGCTACAGTACTGCGTTTGTTCAAAAACTAAATGAACAGCGTTTAATTTTATGGCTGATATAAGGAACAGGCAGGCAACATTCGAATATTTCATAGAGGATAAATATGAGGCCGGAATGGTGCTGACCGGTACAGAAATTAAATCTTTAAGAGAAGGTAAAGCCAGCTTTAACGACAGCTTTTGTATTATTCATAAAGGCGAAATGTATGTAAGAAACTTTCATATTGCAGAATATACTCATGGCACTTCCAGCAATCATAATCCACTCAGGGAAAGAAAATTACTGTTAAATAAAAAAGAATTAAGAAAGATAGAGGCTAAAATCAAGGAAAGAGGCATAACAGTTGTTCCTCTAAAAATATTTTTCTCAGCAAAAGGCCTCGCTAAAATGCAGATAGGATTAGGTAAGGGTAAGAAATTATACGACAAACGTGAAACGATAAAACAGCGGGATAACCAGAGGGAAATGAAAAAATTTATTAAGTGATGAAGGTATTACTGTTTTTTGCAGCGCTTATTTGTAACCATGTTATCGCAGCACAATCGCTAAGCGGCTCATGGTACGGTAAGGCTGATGTAATGATCGCCGGCAGCAGCAGTAATTACCTGACCGAATTTATTCTTAAACAAAAAGGAAATGAGGTTGAAGGAATATTTGGATATTATTTCAAAGACAGCTATCAGAGCTTTTTTGTCAGAGGAAATTATAACAGCAAAACAAGACTGGTAGATATTAAGAACCTCCCTTTATTGTTTTATGCCTCTGCCACCCGCACAGGTATTGAATGCCCGATGCATTTTCGCGGAACCTTAATGGTGTCAAAACTCAACAGCACCATTAAAGGAAGTTTTTATACTGATGATAAATATAAATACACCTGTCCTGAATTAAGAGTGAACATGATGATGGATGCTAATGAAAATACAGACAGTACGCTTAAAGGCGGACTTGCAGGGAAAAAATTCTGGTCGCCCCGGGAAGAGGATTATGTTGTTAGTGGCTATAGCTTAAAAACAGTTGATACCAGCCCATCGGTTACTTATACCACAGTTTCTACAGGGGTCTCTGCTGCAGCCACAGAAGTGAAATCTCCCGATATTGAGCTTATCACTGAATTCGGGAAAAGAAATAATATCTACGAAAAAGAAATTGTAATTACCAGTGATTCTGTATTGGTGAGCTTTTATGATAACGGGGATATTGATGATGATACCATCAGTGTTTTTCTGAATAAACGCCCTATTCTTGTAAGACGCGGGTTAACCAGCAGGGCGCTGAATATTTATATCGGTCTCGATTCTGCCGTAGAAGTAAATGAGCTAAGTATGTTTGCTGATAATCTTGGAAAATACCCACCCAATACCGCATTGATGGTGATCAGCGATGGAGAGAAACGCTATGAGTTCTATCTTTCTGCCAGCCTGAAACAAAATGCCAGCGTTCGCCTGCGTCGTGCCTACACTAACCGCGTGCGCTAAAACTTTAGCAGTGGTGCCGGCACTGGTACGCGAAGCGTTGCCGCAAAAAAAGTAATTAATATTCAGTAAAATCAATAAGTGTGCTTTGCACACCGAAGCTTCAGCGTAGGTGTGTGAATAATTCGTGCACAACTAAGATTTTCTGCCACACTAACTGATCTTGATAATTCTATATTTGCCTGCTTCGACTGCCGAAGCTTGCGCCACCGCCAAAGCCTTAGCGTACGCGGTTAGCAGAGGCGATTATCCTAAATTAAGCATACGTGAGATTAAAGAGTTTAGAAATAAAGGGATTTAAAAGTTTCGCTGATAAAACAGTAGTGAACTTCGACGACAATATAACAGGTATTGTAGGACCCAACGGCTGCGGTAAAAGCAATATTATCGATAGTATCCGCTGGGTAATCGGCGAGCAGAAGATAAGTCATCTGAGATCCGAAAATCTCGAAAGCCTGGTATTTAATGGCTCTAAAACGCGTTCTGCAAGCGGCTTGGCCGAAGTGAGCCTCACTTTTGAAAATACCCGTAACCTACTCCCCACCGAATTCAGCACAGTAACAGTTACCCGTAAGTTCTATAAAACCGGTGAAAGCGAATACAGACTGAATGATGTAACCTGCCGCCTGAAAGATATCCAGAATTTATTTATGGATACCGGTGTCAGCACTGATTCTTACGCAATCATAGAGCTGGGGATGGTAGATGATATCATCAAAGACAAAGATAACAGCCGTAGAAGAATGCTGGAACAGGCCGCCGGTATCACCATTTACAAAACACGTAAAAAAGAAGCACGTAATAAATTAGATGCCACCGAACAGGATCTTGCACGCATAGAAGATCTTCTTTTCGAGATCAACAACCAATTGAAAAGTCTTGAGAACCAGGCAAAAAAAGCGGAGAAATATTACGAGATAAAAAAAGATTACCGCGAATTAAGTATCGAGTTGGCAAAAGCTTCACTTGAAGGATTTAATCTCACTTACCGCGAATTAAACACCCAATCAGAAACCGAAACTGACCGTCGCATCGAACTCGAAGCAATTATTGCTAAAGAAGAAGCACAGGTTGAACAGGAAAAACTGGAGTTTATTGATAAAGAAAAAGAGTTGCAGACAATGCAGCACAATTTCAATGATCTTCTCCAGGATCTGCGTTCAAAAGAAAATGATAAGAACCTGGCATCACAGCGGCTTAATTTCCTCCATGAAAAAGAAACGAGCCTGCAGGAATTTTTATCCAGAAGTGAAGTGCAATTAAAAGGGTTGGATGAAAGCATCACCTTCACTCAATCACAAATTGAAGAAGAAAAAAATAAACTCCAGGGGTTAGAAGAGCAACTCGAACTATATAAAGATTCGGCAGAAGAAAAAAGACAAATATTCGACACCAAACGTTCGGGTATAGATTTGTTGCGCAGTGAAAATATTGCTGTACAGCGCAACCAGTTTGAGGCAGAAAAAAAAGTTGCCGTTGCAGATACCTCTATCCAGAATTTACAAAGCGCAATTGAAAGAATAGAAGAAGAAAGAGAAACCCGTGCGAGCCAGTTAAAACAACTTGAGGAAGAACGTACTATTAAAGAAGACGAACTGGAAAGCCGTAAAGTAGATCTGCAGCAGTTACAGGACCAGCATGAAAAAACAAAAGAACAAATTTTACAAACACAGGCTGAGGTAGAAGAATTACGCCAGCAACTTGCTGAACAGAGCCGTATTCTCGATTCTAAAAAAAATGAACACGACCTGTTGAAGAGTTTGATAGATTCAATGGAAGGATACCCTGAAAGTATTAAGTTCCTTCATAAGAACACTGCATGGAACCACACCGCTCCTATCTTATCTGATATTATTTACGTAAAAGAAGGTTACAGGGCCGCTGTCGAAAATGTCCTCGAACCATACCTGAACTATTATGTAGTAAATAATCTACAGGAAGGCTTACAGGCTGTTCATTTACTGGACGAAAATAAAAAAGGAAAAGCCAATTTCTTTTTACTGGATAAATTAAATGATTCAAATATCGACAGTGATCACCAGCCACAGGATACTATTCCTGTAATGGATGTAATTGAAGTTGACCCGCAGTATGCAAAACTTGCACAGCATTTATTGGGCAATGTTTATATCGCTGAAAATGAAAATGCACTGGCCAACAGCAATGGGTCGGTTGTGTTGGAAAAAAATGGCAAATATGTTAAGGGAAAATATTCACTTACCGGTGGCAGTGTAGGAATTTTTGAAGGAAAGAAAATCGGTCGCGCTAAAAACCTGGAAAAACTACGTGATGATATTGCTAAACAGGAAGTAATTGTAAATGATCTGAAATCACTTATTCAGAGTAAGCATAACGAAGTGATCGGTTATAATGAACAACTGAAAGAGCAGGCTATTAAAAAAACCCAGGAAGATATTAATGCCTTAACCAACCAGGTATTTTCTTTACATAACAAAATCGAAAACGTTCATGGGTTACAACATAGTTCATTGAATCGTCTTGAAGAGATTCAGCAAAATCTCGAAGGTACCAGGAACGCAATAGAGGGAACAAGAAATGAATGGAATGAATTAGTGAACTTATTGAATGAGCTTAGGGAGAAACTAAGGACGGCTGAAGATGATTACAGGGTAACTGAAAACGAATATAATGAAGCTTCTGCCGCATTTAATGAATTTAATCTGCAGGTAACCCGTCAGCAGAGCCGGATTAATGCATTGGTTCAGGAAGAAGAATTCAAAAGGAACCAGTTAAATAATCTAAGACAGCAGGTTGAAACCAATGCTTCGCAATTAAAACAAACTACCGAAAGTATTACCGAAAGCACTGATTTACTGGGTGCAGCCCAAAATGCACTGACGGAGTTATTAAAAAGAAAAGACGAAGAAGAAAAGATATTGAATGAAGCCGACCAGGCATACTATAACCTGAGAAATGCTTTAAGCGAAAAAGAAAGTGAGCTTCGTCATAAAGTAAAAAATAAGGAGCAGATTGAACATTTGCTTTCTGAAATAAAAGATAAGCTGAATGAATTAAAATTGCAGCTGGCCGGAATGAAAGAAAGATTGAATGTTGAATTCAGAATAGATCTGGATGATATTATCGATCAGCCCAGAACAACTGAAACTCCGGCAGAAGAATTACAGGAGAAATCAGACAGGATGAAAAAGCGCCTGGAAAACCTGGGTGAAGTAAATCCTACCGCTATAGAGGCTTTCCAGGAAATGAAAAAAAGATATGAATTCATTATCGAGCAGAAGAATGACCTTGTTGAGGCAAAACAAAGTTTATTACAAACAATTGAAGAAGTAGAAGCTACTGCTAATCAGCAGTTCCTGGATACCTTCAATAAAGTGAGAGAGAATTTCCAGAAAGTATTCAAAGCGTTATTTACGGAAGACGATACGGCTGATATGATCCTGGAAAACCCGGAAAACCTGGCAGAAACAGGAATAGATATTATAGCAAAACCCAAAGGCAAACGTCCATCGTCTATAACACAGTTAAGTGGTGGGGAAAAAACATTAACAGCAACTGCATTATTGTTTTCAATCTATTTGATCAAGCCTGCACCATTCTGCATCCTTGATGAGGTAGATGCACCCCTTGATGATGCCAATGTAGGCAAGTTTACACACATGATCAGGAAATTCAGTGAAGAAAGTCAGTTCATTATCGTTACCCATAATAAAATGACGATGAATGCTGTGGATGTGATCTATGGTGTGACCATGCAGGAGCCTGGCGTCAGCAAACTCGTGCCGGTAGATTTCAGGAGTTTGAATTAACACAGAGAACTAACCTTGACATATAGGGAAAAACCTGGGTGGTGTGTCTACACCACCCGAAATTTTTAGTAGGCAATATTTTATGCGTACGATTGTATTACTTGTAGCATCCAACATATTTATGACTTTTGCCTGGTATGGGCATTTGAAACATAATGACCAGGCCTTATGGAAAGTAATTTTGATCAGTTGGGGAATTGCTTTTTTTGAATACTGTCTTATGGTTCCGGCAAACCGATTGGGATACATAAACGGTATGAACGGATTCCAGTTAAAAATTACCCAGGAAGTAATTACTCTTACCGTATTTGCCGTGTTTGCAATATTTTATTTGAAGGAACCATTTCACTGGAAATATTTTGTCAGTTTTGCATTCCTTCTCGGCGCTGTATATTTTATGTTTAAAAAATAATCAGGGCAAGAGTTTGGCAATTCTGCCGTTTCCTCCGGCTAAAAATACAGCATTGCCTTTTTTCGCTTTTCGGCAAACATGAAAACCTGTAGCAGATATTGAATTCCACTGGATACCGCCATCAGAAGAAACATCTACACCACTTAACCCGCAGGTAATTGCACGTTTGGCATCAATAAATTCTACGCAACTCCGATAACCATAAGGCAGGCTACTTGGTTTTATCCAGCTATGCCCGCCATCACGCGAAACAATACAATTCCCGGATCTTAAACTGTCTGCATTAAAATCTCCACCTACAATTATTATATTATCTGATGATATAGCTAATGAATTCGCACCCTGCGATTCTTTTCCCTGCAATAAAGGAAGATGGATGGGTTTGTTATCAATAAATAATCTTGACGTGGAACCACCGCTTACAAAATAATTACCCTTCCTGATCCTGATATTTGTACCACTGGCCGCAAAGCAGGCCTCTCCTTTCTCAGCCGAAGGAGCATTGTTGAATTCTTTCCAGCTATCACCGCCATTGGTAGTACGGGCCATAAAAAATTTACCATTAACCGGATCGCCTATAACTATGCCGTAACTATCAGAAGAAAATTCCATAGCATCAAGGAACATCCCAACTGTAGTATTCTCATACACCTTTTTCCAGTTTTTTCCACCATCCGTTGTTTTTAATATAAGCGCCGGCTCCCCTGCGGCAATAACAATCGCTGTTCTTCCATCAAAAGCTTCTATATCACGAAAGTCGCGGGACTCATACCCCGTTACTTTTCCCCACCACCAGTTTTTTCCACCATCAATACTTTTTGCAACCGTTCCATTGTTGCCACTAACCCAGATAATTTTATCTGTTACCACGCTTAAACCCCTTAATGAAACTTTTTCTCCTTCCTGCAAAATCCTTATTTCCTGCGCCGATGTTTCAGATATTAATAAATTAAATATGATAGCCAGTACTGCGACTTGTGTTTTTACTACACTCATAATAGTATTTTGTGCAAAATCATAAAAAGGTACAATTACTGAAAAAATATCCGATTTGCAATAATAAACCCTCCTATACGCTTTATATGTCAATTAATGATAATGAAACTTGAGATGTTCGATATAATTTCCAGGGTGGCCATAATATCTTATTTCGTACCAATGATACTTGTTTTGTTCAAGAAATTATGGAACGACAGGTTTTTTATGCTTTTTGCTTTGTATTGGGCGTATGGGGGGCTGATCAACATCACAGATATTATTTCGGGATTTCCCCAACAGGCAAGTATTGTGATAGGCATTTTATACAATATGCTTGACATACCTCTTATACTCGCTATATTCTATATTACTACAAAATCATTATTGATTCGCAAATATACCCTTGCTGCTATTGCCCTTTCAATCACCTCATCAATAGTTGGCCTGGTGATGAATGGATTTAATTATGACGCATTAAAATATAGTCTTGGTATTGGTATAATTCTGGTACTGGTTGTAGTAATCTGGGAAATTATTCTTTACCTGCAAAAAATTGAACACTCCAACAGGCAGAATTGCAAAATATTTATATATGCCGCATTGTTGTTTGAGTATGCCACTTTTATACTGATATACCTGTTTGATTACATCTTTATAGATTCATATAATAAAAAGGATAGTTTCTTTATTTATTATATATCCTCTCTTGTCGCATTATTTATTGCTTCCTGCGGATTTATTCTTTTCAAGAAATTTGA
>CAYLVR010000026.1:9413-15147 GCA_964387165.1 uncultured Chitinophagaceae bacterium
CTGGCATAAGGCCCTCCCGGGTGCCTGGCTGAATAATCCAGGTTGATCCAGTATTCGCCGTTCTCTTCATGATAATATATATTGCCCTTTATCTCATTGTTAAAAAGATTCATTATAGCAGCGTTGATCTTATCAAAATTAGCTTCATCGCCACAAAACAATTCAGGATAAAGATGCCCCTGTGTTAAAACCATTCTTGAATGAACGCCAATTGCCTTCATTGCTGAAACCATCAGAATACTATGGTCGTCACAATCACCCCCTAGCCCATTTAAAATAGTTTCCCTTGGAGTGGCAAAATATTCATCACGCTCAACATCAGCAACATATTTAAAAGAACTGTTTATTGTTTTAAAAAGAGAAAGCGCCCTCACCATCGGACCGTACTTCTGATAATATTCGTCAAAGTGTTTCAGTGAGGCCGCCACTGCAAAATTTCTTACTATGGAATCGCGGGGATCAACTTTCGACTGGATAGCTTTAACAGTTCTTTCCAGGGGACCCTCAAAAAATGAAGGCATTATAATCAGGTCCGTTTGTTTTTGTTCTTTTTTACCCCAATTACTTTTTACCATCACCTGGTAATCATTAACCACTGTCATAAAGTTCATGCCGTTAGTAACCGAATTGTATAATATAATAGCAACGAACATGACCAGTACAGGAATTACCAGTGAATGAAAAATACGGAACAATAAGAACGTAAAAAGACCCGCCAGCAATGTAGATGCCAGCAGGTCAAAATTCCATGATCCAATCATTATAGGAGGTATATACCTGTTAACTACCGGTGCGAGCGGCAGTATGGTAAGCACACTAAATATCAGAGTGATTGCTTTTTTAAGGCTACGGTATTTGTCGTACTTTTCAAGCATAGGTGATATGCCGAATAACGTATAATTGTACCAGAATTCTTAATAATTTCTGTTAAATCGCTTACGGCATCTCCGCTCCGGCCGTCTCACCTCACTCATCATCTTCCTCCTCATAATTATAGGCATCCTTATTATAAATTGTGCCCCATTGCTTAACAGCATCATCTGTCAGGCATTCTATAATATCGAATATCGGATCTGTTTTTTTTCTCCACCTCAGGATTTCCTCATCCCCATACTCCGTTACAAATACACAATGATCTGATTCCACGGTGATCTGGATCAACTGAATAGTCGACTCTTCTTTTTCCTGGATGAGATAATGACAACCTGTTTCTAGCAGCGCATACGAATACATACAAAACCACTTTAAAATGTTAAAAAGAAGATTCTAATCGAGTTTAATGATAGTTAGTAATCGAATCGTTTCTCCCGGTCAGGCTTCGGTGAGCATCACTCAGGATCGTACCGGGTTAGTAAAGTAGAATTTAAGGCTACCGGTAAGCGGTAACAATCCAAAAGTAGGGAATTCCGGGAAAATCTTTGCTTATATTTGCGGGGATTGACATACCCCCATATAAATCAATCTTTTATACCTATGGCAGAAAAACAGAATCTTTTCGAATATACCGAAGAAAGCATAAAATCGCTTGATTGGCGCGAACATATCCGCCTCCGCCCGGGTATGTATATCGGGAAATTGGGCGACGGATCCAGCCCTGATGATGGCATTTACGTTCTCATTAAAGAGGTTTTAGACAATTGTATTGACGAGCATACGATGGGTTACGGAAAACAGGTCGATATTACGATCGATGGAAAATCCGTAACTATACGTGATTACGGGAGGGGCATACCTCTGGGTAAGGTTGTGGATGTAGTTAGCAAGATCAATACCGGGGCCAAATACGATAGTAAGGCCTTCCAGAAAAGTGTGGGCCTCAACGGTGTGGGTACAAAGGCTGTTAACGCCCTGAGCGACTACTTTAAAGTTACCGCCTTTCGGGAGGGTAAAGAAAAGACCGCCGAGTTCCAGCGTGGTGTATTAACTAAAGAATTTAAAGAAGCAAAAACCAGTGAAGAGAATGGTACATTAGTGACCTTCATTCCCGATGATAAGGTTTTTAAGAATTTTCGCTTCATCCATGAATACCTGGATAGCCAGTTATGGAACTACTGTTATCTTAATGCCGGCCTGATCATTAACCTGAATGGGAAAAAATACGTTAGCAAAAATGGTTTGCTTGATCTGCTTCAACGCAAAACAAATGAAGACGAAGTAAGATACCCGATCATTCATTTGAAAGGTGAAGATATTGAAGTTGCCCTCACTCATGAGAACCAGTACGGAGAAGAATATTATTCTTTTGTGAATGGTCAGTACACTACACAGGGTGGAACGCATCTCGCTGCATTTCGTGAATCATTTGTAAAAACGATCAGGGATTTTTATAAGAAGGATTATGACGCCTCCGATATACGCGGAAGCATTTGTGCCGCTATTTCATTGCGGGTGCAGGAACCGGTATTTGAGAGCCAGACTAAAACAAAGTTAGGCTCACAGGTTGTTCATGATGGCGGCCCTACCATAAAAAATTTCATTGGCGATTTTTTATCAAAAGAACTGGACAATTTTCTGCATCGTAATCCGGCAGTTGCAGATGCGTTAAAAAAACGTATCGAACAGAACGAACGTGAAAGAAAAGAGCTGGCCGGTATTAAAAAACTGGCAAACGAAAGAGCAAAAAAAGCAAACCTTCATAATAAAAAATTACGCGACTGCCGTTTTCATCTCAATGATGAACCATCAGGTAAGGACAAAGAAAAGATCCTGGAAAAACAAAAAGAAAGCACCATTTTTATTACAGAAGGTGATTCTGCAAGCGGATCCATTACCAAGGCACGTAACGTAGAAACACAGGCTGTATTCAGTTTAAGGGGTAAACCTTTAAACTGTTATGGTATGACAAAAAAAGTGGTGTATGAAAATGAAGAATTTAACCTGTTGCAACACGCACTGAATATCGAAGAATCATACGAGAATTTAAGATATAATAATATCATCATCGCTACCGATGCCGATGTGGATGGAATGCATATACGATTGCTGCTAATGACGTTCTTCCTGCAATTTTTCCCGGACATGGTTAAAAACAAACACGTCTATATTTTAGAAACACCTTTGTTCCGCGTGCGAAATAAACAGGAAACCATTTATTGTTATGATGAATCCGAAAAACAGGCCGCAGTAAAAAAATTAGGTAATAAACCTGAAATAACAAGGTTCAAAGGATTAGGAGAAATATCTCCTGATGAATTTGCACGTTTCATAGGTGCCGAAATGCGTAAACAACCGGTAATCATCGAACAGGGTGAGCATATTCAGCAACTATTGGAATATTATATGGGGAAAAATACCATGCAGCGCCAGGAGTTTATTATCGATAACCTGAAAGTGGAGATAGACCTGATCGACGATAAAATAAACGTTCCTGCATAATATGCTAAGTTACCGTGATGCAACAATAAATGACCTTCCTGCAATTGTTGAAATATATAATTCAACAGTAGCGGGAAGAATGGTGACTGCAGACACTGAACCGGTAAGCGTGGAAAGTAAAACAGGATGGTTCAATGAACACGAGCCGGTTAAACGTCCGTTATGGATGGTATTGGAAAATAAAGAAATAATCGGATGGGTAAGTTTTCAGTCGTTTTATGGTAGGCCAGCCTACCAGGGAACAGCCGAAATCAGTATTTATCTTGATGAGAAAATACGGGGCAAGGGATATGGCAAACAAATATTGCAGTATGCCATAGATAAATGTGAAGTACTGGAAATTAAAACATTGTTAGGTTATATATTCGGACATAACGAACCAAGCGCACGTTTATTCAGGCATTTGGGGTTTGAAGCATGGGGAATATTACCCCGGATAGCCGAACTTGATAATATTGAAAGAGATTTAATTATTTTCGGCAGGCGAATAAATTAAAAAATAAATATAAAAGAATAAAGCAGAAAAAATAATGATTCATATTGTTTTCCAGGAACCGGATGTTGAAGTATTAAAACAGGCTATCAATCTGGATGAAACCCTGCAGGGAGATGTTTTATTGATAAGAGATGATTTTGCGGTTGGCCCACTAAAAGATATTTATACAGAAGAAGGAATAGCCGCCCGTAAACAATGGTGGCGCGAAGTACTTGGTGGCGGAGATATTGATGGAAAAACGGATGATGGAAGTGTTGATGATATCAAAACGGTAAATGAGTTAAAGGAAAGATTAAACAACGACCCTGACGAATTTACCTGGATTTGGGCCGCACAAAATAAACATGACGTAAGCGGTTATTACTGGCTCATGAGCCAGTTAAACGAATACCAGGGAAGGGTCCACATATTATATCTTAACAATCTTCCGTTCTTTAATGAGAAAGGAGCTATTTTTTATCCCGACAGGCTGGCCACCATTCCTCCAAAGGAATTCCTGAAAGCTAAAAAACTGGCCAGGCCGGTAACCTTAAGTGAATTTGAAGTGGATCCGGATGAATGGAAAAAATTAGGTGAACAGGATAAATATGTGCGTTTACTGGAAGGCGGTAAAAAACTCGTGCAGCAGGATGTTGATTTTTATGATGATGAACTGAAAAAATATATTACCACCGAATGGCAGAAAGCAGGAAAGATCATTCACAATTTCCTCGCAAAAGCGAAACATACTACCGGTGATATGTTTTTATTATGGAGATTGAAAAATTTAATACAAAGCGAAGAATTAGAAACGCAGGGAAATATCAAAGGATTAAAAGATTTTGAAATAAAAAAGAAAGCAACGGCAGTAGCCTAGCAATAACCTGTTCCCCGCCGGCAGGCAGGAATATTCCGTCGTTGATGTACACCGAAATGCAGCGATGATCCAGGGCGGATAAAGGGCAGAACAAAAAGAAATAATAAAGTAATTAAATGGCTTTAAAACCCGATCAATCAGAATTAAACAGCAATTCAGGAATATCCGGCCAGTATAAAACCTGGTTCCTTGATTATGCCTCTTATGTAATACTCGAACGTGCCGTTCCCGCAGTGGAAGATGGACTTAAACCTGTTCAGCGCCGCATCCTGCACGCCATGAAGGAAATGGATGATGGTCGCTTTAATAAGGTCGCTAATATCATCGGTCAAAGTATGCAGTACCATCCCCACGGTGATGCAAGTATTGGTGATGCGCTGGTTAACCTCGGCCAAAAGGATCTTCTTATAGAAACCCAGGGAAACTGGGGGGATATACGCACAGGTGATGATGCTGCTGCCGCGCGTTATATTGAAGCCAGGTTATCAAAATTCGCACTGGAAGTTGCCTTCAATGAAAAAACCACAGACTGGCAATTAAGTTACGATGGAAGAAAAAATGAACCTGTAACACTCCCGATGAAATTCCCTTTGCTGCTCGCGCAGGGAGCTGAAGGTATTGCAGTAGGACTTGCCACTAAAATACTTCCACATAATTTCTGCGAGCTTATCGAAGCATCCGTAAAACATTTAAGAGGAAAAAAATTTGAACTGCATCCCGATTTCCAGACGGGCGGTATGGCCGATACCACGAATTATAATGATGGCAAAAGAGGAGGAAAGATCCGCGTACGCTCTATTATTGAAGAGATTGATAAAAAAACATTAGTTATACGTGATGTACCTTATGGCGTCACTACATCTCAATTGATGGACTCTATTGTTAAAGCGAACGATCTTGGAAAGATCAAGATCAAAAAAGTAGTAGACAATACTGCTGCAGAAGTAGAGATCATTATTGATCTTGATCTTTCCAAGATCGTTCGCTTTAACAATAGAGTCCATCAA
>CAYLVR010000026.1:15157-23609 GCA_964387165.1 uncultured Chitinophagaceae bacterium
GCAAGATCAATAATGATCTTGCTCCCGGTATTTCTCCCGATATTACTATAGATGCATTATATGCATTCACCGATTGTGAAATAAGCATCTCCCCTAACGCCTGTGTAATTATTGATAATAAACCAAGATTTATCGGCGTACAGGAATTATTAAAAACCTCCGTTGAAAATACAAAGGAGCAGCTCAGGAAAGAACTTGAAATCAAACTCAAAGAATTACAGGATAAGCTTCATTACACCTCTCTCGAAAAAATATTCTTTGAAGAAAAAATATATAAAGAATTAGAGAAAAAACATGAAACCTGGGAAAAAGTACTGGAATCAATTGCCAAAGCATTTGTTCCTTTTGTTAAACAATTAAAAAGAGATGTTACCAGGGAAGATATACTGAAATTAACAGAGAAACCCGTAAGGAGAATTTACCGCCTTGATATTGATGAACTCATCAAACAGATCAAAAATATTGAAGCAGAGATCAAACAGGTAAAACATAATCTTGCCAACCTGGTTGATTATGCAGCAGAATATTATGAGAACCTGCTGAAGAAATACGGTAAAGGAAGGGAAAGGAAAACAGAACTTAAATTATTCGAAGCGATCCAGGCAAAACATGTGGCCATCGCCAATAATAAATTATATGTAAACCGTGCAGATGGATTTATCGGAACAGGATTAAAAAAAGATGAATACGTGGGTGATTGTTCCGACCTTGATGATGTTATCGCCTTCACCAAAAGCGGCATAATGAAAGTGGTAAAAGTGTCGGACAAAACATTTATAGGGAAAGATATAATGCACGTCGCAATATTTAAAAAGAACGACGAACGCACCACTTACAATATGATTTACCTCGATGGTAAAACCGGCGTTAGTTACGCAAAACGTTTTAATGTTACCGGTGTTACCCGCGAAAAGGAATACGACCTGACCAAGGGAACGGAAAAAAGCAAAGTGCATTATTTATCGGTTAACCCTAATGGTGAAGCTGAACTGGTTAAAATAATCCTGAACCCTAATTCGTCAGCAAGAAATAAAGAACTTGATTTTTACTTTGAAGAGTTGGAGATCAAGAACAGAAATAGTATGGGTAACCAGGTTACAAAATATCCTGTCAGAACCATCAAGCTTAAAGAAGCGGGTAAAGCAACCCTGACAGGGCGAAGGCTTTGGTTCGATGATAGCTTCGGAAGACTGAATGAGGAAGAAAAAGGTGAGTTCCTGGGCGCTTTTGAATCTGATGATAAGCTGCTGGTGATTTACAGTGATGGTAACTATGAGATCAGGGGAACAGAGATCACCCAGCGTTTTGATGCGGAAAAAGTGATAGAGATCCAGAAATTCAACCCCGAAAAAACAATTACGGCAATTTACCTCGACAATGAAAAACTACAGTTTAATGTGAAAAGGTTTAAGGTGGAAACTACTACGCTAAATACCAAATTCGGATTTATACGTGAAGGAGAAGGCAACTACGTGGAAGCCATTACAACTGACGATAATCCTGTAATTATCATTCATTCCGGTCGTGGGACACAGGCCAAAACTCAGAAAATCAAGCTGGCAGGGTTTGTGGAAACAATGGGCTGGCGCGCCGTGGGAGCCAGGCTGTTCGACTACAATAAAAGCGTGAATATGGAATGGGATATTAAAAAGTCGAAGACTAATCAACAAGAATTATTTTAAGATCGTATATTGGTGTCGGTTGGTCGGCAGAAAGCCGGCATAACTGAGTCAATTAAACACTAACAAAATACTCTTTTACAGATGAAAAAATTCCTGGTACCGACAGATTTTTCTGACACTGCTAAAAACGCTGCCCGTTATGCTGTTGAATTAGCTGCAAACGATCCTAATGCAACGATAGTATTATATAATATTTTTGATAAACTGGCACCGGGTTCAGATGGCTCATTATTAACCGAAACAGATGAAGACAGGAAAAAAGTATTGAATCAGGCATTGTCTAATCTTGAAATCGAACTCCATGAAATCTCATCTGTAAAAATCGAATACGTTGCCGAAGAAGGTAATTCACTGGTAGAAGGCATTGAAAAATACGTTCGCTACCATGCTATCGACGTTGTAATAATGGGTATTACAGGTGCCACAAAGCTTGAACAGATACTTATTGGCAGCAATGCTTTGAATATGGCCCGCCAGGGAGTTTGCCCTGTTATTATCGTTCCACCCAATGCGAAGTTTAAAAAGATCGAGAATGTATTGCTGGCCAGTGATTTTAAAAATGTAAGGTCGACCACCCCGGTGGCACAGATCAAAAAAATTCTCGACATATTTAAGCCCAACCTGCATATCGTTAATGTTGATGCTGATCATTATGTTGAGCTGACTGAAGAATACAAAGCAGAAAGAGCATGGCTCGAAAAACTATTTACTGAATATAATCCTCAATTCTACTTCATCAGGATGTTCGATTTCCTGGATGCAATAAGCAATTTTGCAAATGATCATAAGATAGACCTGATTGTTACTGTTCCCCGGAAACACTCATTCCTTTCAAAATTATACAAGACAAGTCATACCAGGAAGCTGGCTTACCACAGTTATGTGCCGGTAGTAGCTATTCACGAGTAGCTTCACCTCCGGGATTTTACCCGGATCACTGGCTTTCGTGGTCAAATGAGACCAGGAGAGATAAAAAAATGTCCTGGTGTAGAAACACCGGGACATTTGATTAAGGCTCTGATTTATAGAAAAGTTTTAATTGTTTTCTGGCTGGTATATCCTATGACCATAAAAAAGCGCTTGATGTTGCATGGGGCTACATAAAAATAACTTTAAAGCTTTGCATCCTTCTATTGACACCATCATGTATAGACACAATATGTATACCTGTGGCTATATTATCACGCCTGGGTATTAACTCCAAATGAATATCGGCATTCACAGTTATCGGCCTGGTGTAGATAAGATGCCCTTCCAGTGTCCTTACATCTATACGGTAATTTCCTTTCTCTAATCCTCGTAATTGCACTCTCATTCCTTCATATACAGGGTTTTGTACAGAGATAACTCTTATTGTCTGCTGAGATATTTCACGCTGCATCATTGGTCTTGTTGCCTCTTCAGGTAATACCTGTACCGGAAGGATCTTTACATAAACAGCATGTGTTGATGATGTCTCAGAACAGCCGTTCCTGGTAGTTTCGGCATAATACCATCCTTCCTGAATAACAGAGGGTATATAATAAGAAGTTCCATTTCCGATCCAGTTACCTGCGGCATCGTACCATCTTATACTGTCTGACGAGTTTAGTGTTGTAGCATTAAGTTCAAGTGAGTTACTATAATAAACATACACGGTATCGTTTGTAACATTGGTTGAATTTGAATAAATGATTGGTGCTTCAATGACACGCTTTAGATCATATATCCTCAATCCATTCAGCGCATCAGCTAACCCTCCCATCTTAATTTCTATTCTATCAAATGACACAGGAATTGCCACACTTAATTCGTATTTATTTGATGCACCTGCAAGTAATTTGAGGGATAAGAAGGTACCGACGTTAGTAATGGGGGATCCAACCGCAACATTGCCGAGGTATGGTTGAATGGTAAATCCTTTTAATGCGGAAAGATTGAGTAATCCACCACCTGGATCCTGAATAACCATCTTAATGGAATCTCCGGCACTGGACGGAGTTTCAAAAATAAACGTTTCAAATACGTTACTTAATACCTGGGCGCCTGTGCTCAGCGTACTGTAGGTGGTAAATGAAGGATCAACGTCTACGGCATCCCAGGGAAATGTAACAGAGCCTGTTGCTGAAGCAGCATTGACCAGGGAATTTCCTTTAACTCCTGATAATACATCAATAACCTGGTTCATAGTGGCACAGTTCAACGGTGCGTCTTCCAGTATATAGGCATGAAACACCTGTGAGTGTAGTGCAAGCGATAGCCCGTTGCCACTAAGCGTTACATAAACACCATTGTAAACCTGTGCTGGCGTCAGTATGAGCTCAACCTCACCTGCACCATTTATTGCATTAAGTAGCGTGGTTCCTGAATATATTGGGTATCTGGTAGTAGCATTATATCCCGCTGCGTTTCCTGGGCCAGTTCCTAAAAATGCCGTTGCACCTGTGACTAATTTCGACTTTGGTTGAAGCCCCATAAATGAACCAATTTCGATTCCATCTAACAGGCCAAGCAAACTTGCAGGTATCTTAAACTTGACAGCTACGTTTGTACCTGCTCCAATATTCCTGGGAGTGGTATAGGATCCAGAAGTAGTAAACTCTAAAAATTGAGTTACAGAGGCCGTACCAAGTAGCCCAAGCGGAATTTCTATGGTAGAACCTGTTCTCGGACTGTTATCTGTGGCCAGCGGAGCATTGGCTATACTTCCAAATACAGATTCTGCTCCTAACACAAATAATCCTGTGCGATAAACACCCTGGAAATTAGCATATGTTCTTTTTTTATATGTTTGCGAATAACTATGACCGGTAGAAATAAAAAAGAACGCTAAACATGTAAAAGTATTAATTACATGGCTCTTTAATAGGGTAAAGTATTTTTTTTTCAAGGTACGAAGTTTAATCAGGTAATTGAATAATTCGGCCTTTCTAAGAATGATTGGAAAAACAAAAATAATTACTGTAATTAAATTTTGTTAACGATAAAAGTCCAAAAAACATCGGAAAAGGACTACATTTAACTTTAGACCCCTAATTCTATGTTACATACTTCTATACATCATATTCTAAATAACCAGGAAATTGAAATAAATATATGGGATACGGTTGCTGATGACCGTTATGTTACCTCGAAAAAACTACTCAGGTCAGCATATCCTAAATTTTACTCAATATTGTATAATCTTCAGCCGGCATCATTGCAGCTTGAAAAAATAAATCACCACCAGCAATTTTATAGGATCAGGGAGCCTTTTATGCTTTTTCTGCCCAAAAAAGCAGTTGTTCAATTTAAAATGCTTCCCAATGCGCATATTAAAATGATTGAGATCAACCTTTCCGAAAAGTATTTTGAAAAAGAGGGTTCTGCTGCAGAATTGGAACTTCGTCAATGTCCAGTTGCTGCGATAAGCCAACTCCACAATTTGTTTACCCTTTGTCTTGAAAAAACACCAGATATACAAAAAATAATCAACCTGCACAGTGAAATACTTAAAGTATGCATTTCGGAAACATCGAATGTTGTTCAGTCTAATAAAAGCAGGTCGATACACTACGAAAAAATGTTTGAATTAAAAAAACTAATAGAAGAATCTGTGCAGTCAGAATTACCACCACTTCCTGTTCTTGCGCAAAAATTCAATATGGCAGCTTCCACATTAAAGAGACAGTTCAAGATTAATTTTGGTGTAAATATTTACCATTATTACCTGCAGAAAAAAATGGATGCAGCACTGGAATTATTACAGGAAGGAAAACATACTGTTAATGAAATTGCCGAACTTCTTGGATACGCCAATGTGAGCAATTTTATTGATATTTTCAAAAAACATTATGGTAATTCACCCGGTAATTACAAGCGGCTCCTGCTGACTGAGACAATGAAAACTTCCTAATCCCCAGATAATTTCTGTTGAATCAATTCCAACGACTTGCCTTCCGGGAAAACAATCCTGAATAATTTGCAGTGCGCGATCATCCTTATCGCAACGGAAAGTAGGTACTATCACTGCGCCATTGGAAATATAAAAGTTAGCGTAAGAAGCGGGTAATCGCTGATCTTCGTAAACTACCGCATCCGGCATCGGCAGCTCAACAATATTTAATTGTTTGCCATTCAACAAACGCATTTTCTTTAATTCGGATAAATTTAGTTGAAGCAGTTCGTAATTTTCATCCGATTTATTTTCTTCAATCACTGTCAGCACAGTATCATCATTCACAAATCTTACGGTATCATCAATATGCCCATCGGTATCATCACCAATAATTCCTTCAGAAACCCACAGCACCTGTTCGGCGCCATAATAATTATGCAGGTAATTTTCTATTTGCTTTTTATTTAATGATGGGTTGCGGTTAGGATTTAATAAACAACATTCAGAAGTAAGGATAGTTCCTTTCCCGTTAAATTCAACAGATCCTCCTTCCATAATTATTCCGGGATGATAAACAGGAATATTATTCTCCTTTGCAATCAATGTAGGTACAACATCATCCAGATCGTATGGAGGATATTTATTTCCCCAGGCGTTGTAGCCCCAATCAACAATCACTTTTTTTGAACTCCCCTGCTCTGCTGAAGGGTTTATTAAAAATGCAGGGCCATGATCGCGACACCATGCATCATTTGTTGGATGAATAAAAAAGAATATTTTAGAAAGATCCGCACCAGCAGCAGCAATATGCGTTAAGGCAAATTGTTTCATCGCTTCATTGTTCACATTAATATGAACTCTTTCCATTTTAGCAAGTTCTTTTATAAACTGTGCGTAATAAGGATAAACTGCGTCGATCTTTCCCGGCCATGAAGCCTCTTTATGGGGCCAGCTCAACCAGGTGGCATAATGTTTGGCAAATTCAGCAGGAAAATAATATCCAAGCTCTTTAGGTGTTTGTTGATTCATTTTAGCAAATTGCTCTCCTCTTTGCAAAAGGGGAAAGTTTCGCCTTTGACCACCGAAGCTTTGGCAAAGGTGGTGGCGAAACGGGGGATTTATTAATCTATATATCTCTTTGTTATCTGATCGTAAGAATCAATCCTTCTGTCGCGCATGAACGGCCAGTGCGTTCTGTACCTGTCGGTTTTACTAAGATCGAGTTCTTTTACAATCACTTCTTCTTTTTCGTGCGATGCCTGAACGATCAGGCTTCCAAAGGGATTGGCCACAAAAGAGCCTCCCCAGAATTTCATTCTGCCCTCCTGTTCAAACCCTACCCTGTTTACGCTTACCACATGTACGCCATTAGCCACTGCATGACTTTTCTGGATAGTTTGCCATGCATTATATTGTTCCTTGTTCGTTTCTTCATCCTGGCTGGTTGCCCAGCCAATAGCTGTAGGATAAAATAATATCTCAGCGCCCATCAGTGAAGTAATTCTTGCTGCTTCGGGGTACCACTGATCCCAGCATATCAGCACGCCTATTGTTGCAAACTTTGTTTTAAACACTTTATATCCAATATCTCCGGGAGTAAAATAGAATTTCTCGTAATAGGCAGGATCATCCGGAATATGCATTTTACGGTATTTACCGAGGTATTCACCATCTGCATCAATTACTGCGGTTGTATTATGGTATAACCCCTGTGCTCTTTTTTCAAATAAAGAAGCGATGATCACCACTCCATGTTCTTTTGCTGTCTTCTGCAAAATATCTGTTGTAGGGCCGGGGATAGCTTCCGCCAACAAAAAGTTATCGTAATCTTCAACATCACAGAAATACAGAGACGTAAATAATTCCTGCAGGCAAATAATTTGTGCTCCTTTTGCTGCTGCTTCTACAACTTTTGCAACTGCTTTCTGAACATTCTCTCCCTTGTCAGCGGAACATGACATCTGTACCAATCCAACATTTACCTTGCTCATTTATTTAAACTTAAAATTTAGAACTGAAAACTTAAAAATTAGTGTGGCTTTAGTTTTTGATTTTTAAGTTTCGACTTTTTATTTGTTATGCTCTTCCCATCTGTCTCAGGAATGATACATGCGATGCTACAGCATAACGCACTTTGGGATATTCAATATAAGAAAGTCCATATTCTTCACATGCTTTCCTGATGATCTTACTAATTGCAGGGTAATGCACATGAGATATTTTAGGGAAAAGATGGTGTTCGATCTGGAAATTCAATCCACCTACCAACCATGAAACCACCTTATTGTTTGTAGCAAAATTTGCAGTTGTTTTGATCTGGTGAACAGCCCATTCATCATCAAATCTTCCTGTTATTTCATTTGGCTGAGGAAATGCAGTATGTTCTACCGTGTGTGCCAATTGAAATACAAGACTTAATACTAAACCAGCAACACAGGTAAATATAATAAATCCAATTATCCATGCCGCGAACCCTAACATGTAAATAGGCAATACAACAAACAGGAAAATATTGAGGAGCTTAAATCCCCAGAAAATTAAATGATCACCTATATTCATTTTTTTTAAGGGCATTGAACCAACCTGCCGCTTAAAATATTTCTGATAATCGAGAACGAATATCCAGAAAAGGTATAATAAAGAATACAGGAACCAAAAGTATAGATGCTGGTATTTATGTAATGGATATTTTTTTTGTGTAGAGCTCATGCGCATCCATGGCTGGATATCTATATCATCATCGATGCCATCAATATTTGTATAAGCGTGATGTATTACATTATGTTTTACATTCCACATAAAGCTGCTTCCGCCCAGTAAATTCAGCGAAAATGCTGCGAGCACATTAACAGATTTATGTTTGCTGAAGCTGCCATGTGCGCCATCGTGCATTACATTAAATCCAATTGCAGAA
>CAYLVR010000026.1:23619-27442 GCA_964387165.1 uncultured Chitinophagaceae bacterium
TGCCCATATTACGCCTGGGGTAAAAAACACAAGGTGAACATAAAGAAAAACAAATGCCACCATCAGGAGAATCGCTTTAAAGAAAAGATTTAAGTTGCCGGTAGTTGATTTACCCAAGCCCTCAAAGTAGTCACTTATCCTCTTTTTCAACTCAGCGTGAAAGGAATTGGGAACATTGGAAAATTTGGGTGTTGCCATGGCCCAAAGTTAATTCATTTTTCCTAGGTTTCGACCATCAGCAGAGCATCCAGGTTGCGAATTCCGATCTTTTTTTCACTGGTAAATCCTTCCGCATATTTTACTCCTATTCTTTTACCCAACATGCGGGCCCGCGCAATAATGCTTTCAAGAAAATCGGGTGTGGAAATATAGGTTTCTAATCCTTCTTCTTCTTTTTGTCCGGATACATGAAACTGAGTCGAATAGGCTTCAATTGATTTCATCTTTTGTTCAAATACATCACTGATATCTATCAGCAGATCAGGTTCATGGTACCAATCCTGGATATAATTGAGGATATATTTTGGTCTCCATTTTTCCTGTTCTTTTCCGTTCTCATCAAAAGTGTTAATTTTTACAAGTCCCGATAAAAAACAGGCATCCGAGATCAGGTGTCCCGCCCTTCCATGATCGGGATGGCGATCGTCCAGGGCATTTGCAAATACCACTTCGGGCCTGTATTTTCTAATGGCCCGGATCAGTGTCATCTGGTGTTCTTCATCATTCTTAAAAAAACCATCGCGCATTTTGAGGTTTTCACGGGCGCTTACACCGATTATGCCAGCAGCCTTCCCTGCTTCCTCATAACGGGTTTCAACAGTACCCCGGGTTCCCAACTCACCCTGGGTGAGATCAACAATTCCTGCCTTTTTACCCCTTTGTATTTCTATAGCCAGCGCTCCCGAACACCCGAGTTCCACATCATCGGGATGAACGCCAATTGCCAGTACATCTAGCTTCATTATATAAGTTTAGATTGCAAATGTAAGACTTGACTTTTGGTGTGACCGGGATTCTGCTCTCTCCCTTTAAAAAAGGGAGATGTATGATCGGTCTCAAACTGGCACACTACCCATATTCTCCCCTTTTGGCTCTTTGGCTGCAACGGCATAATTTCGCAGGCGTATTCTTCAATCAATAATAAAATCTCATAGAATGGCATACGATGTTATAGTTCTTGGTAGCGGACCCGGTGGATATGTAGCTGCGATCAGGGCTTCCCAACTGGGTTACAAAACAGCAGTTATTGAAAAGGAAAGTCTTGGTGGCATATGCCTGAACTGGGGATGTATTCCAACAAAGGCCCTCCTTAAAAGTGCGCAGGTGAACGAGGATATCAAACACGCAAAGGATTTTGGTATTGAAGCATCAGGAAAAGTTGATTTCCCTGCAGTAATTAAAAGAAGCCGTGGCGTTGCCGATAAAATGAGCAAGGGTGTTACCTTCTTAATGAAGAAAAACAAGATCGATGTGATCATGGGTTTTGGAAAATTAAAAGGTAAGGGACAGGTTGAAGTAACAGCAGCAGATGGAAATAAACAAGTAGTTGAAGGAAAACATATTATCATAGCAACGGGTGCAAGAAGCCGCGAATTGCCTGCACTTAAAATAGATGGGAAAAAAATAATCGGTTACCGTGAGGCCCTGGTTTTACCACAGGCTCCTGCAAAAATGATCGTTGTGGGTAGTGGCGCCATAGGTGTTGAATTTGCTTATTTCTATAACAGCATGGGATCGAAAGTAACTATCGTTGAGTTCCTCCCACGCATTGTTCCGGTAGAAGACGAAGAGATATCAAAAGAACTGGAAAAGAACTTCAAGAAAAGTGGCATCGAAATAATGACCAGCAGCGAAGTAACAAAAGTGGATACTTCCGGAAACGGGGTAAAAGCGACAGTAAAAACACAAAACGGCGAAGTGACCCTGGAAGCTGATATTGTACTAAGCGCCGTGGGTATTGCCGCAAATATTGAGGGAATTGGCCTGGAAGAAACAGGTGTTAAAACCGAAAAAGGAAAAGTGGTAGTTGACCAGTACTATAAAACAAATATCGAAGGTGTTTATTCGATTGGTGATTGCGCTCCCGGCCAGGCACTCGCTCACGTAGCATCAAAAGAAGCTGTTATTTGCGTGGAAGCAATCGCATATAAAGATAAAAAGTTCCATCACCAGCCGCAACCGCTTAATTACAACAACGTGCCGGGTTGCACTTATTGTTATCCTGAAATAGCTTCTGTTGGATATACTGAAAAACAGGCGCGTGATGCAGGATATGAAATTAAAGTGGGTAAGTTCCCATTGAGTGTTTCTGGTAAAGCTATTGGTGCGGGACATCCGGAGGGATTTGTAAAAGTAATATTCGATGCTAAATATGGTGAATGGCTGGGTACCCACATGATCGGCTATAACGTTACCGAAATAATTGTGCAAACAGTTACCGCAAGAAAACTGGAGACCACCTACCAGGAAGTACTCGATAGTATTCACCCGCATCCAACAATCAGTGAAAACATCAGGGAAGCAGTGGAAGTTGCTTATGGCGAAGCGATACATCTTTAACTTAAATTAAAAAGTTGAAAGTTGAATGTGGTCGGTTCAGGTTTTAAGTTTTAACTCTCCTACTTATTATGCAAATTTCTATCTGGGAAAAAGAATCGTTTTATGCGCCATGTGATGTAGTTATTGCAGGAAGTGGGTTCGTGGGATTATGGTCGGCGTATTACTTAAAGAAAAGAGAACCTGATTTAAGAATTACAATAATTGACAGGGGGAGCATTCCAGTTGGGGCCAGCACACGAAATGCAGGCTTCGCCTGTTATGGAAGTCTTACAGAATTGGTTAAGGACGCCGAATTAATGGGTGAGGATAATATGGTCTCGCTTGTTGAAATGCGCTACAAAGGCATCCGGAGAATTCAGAAACTTTTTGGTGATAATGAAATTGATTTTGAGAATAATGGCGGTTATGAGCTGATCCATAATTATGATTACCGGTTGTTGTCTGAAAATCTTAAATGGGTCAATAAGTTATTGAGACCAATATTCCCTACAAAGAAAACCTTCAACTTTGCAGATGAGAAAATAAAAGAATTTGGATTTCAGGGCATCAGGCATATTATTCATACCAGACCCGAATCGCAATTACACCCTGGCAAGTTGTGTTTAAGATTATTACAATTAGTGCAATCGATGGGTGTTACTGTAATTCCTGCTACAGAAGTTACGGGTTACGAAGAATCTGCTGATGGCGTAAGAATATTCACTGATAAATTTTCTTTACGTGCATCCAGTTTGCTGGTTTGTACCAACGCATTCGCCAAACAATTATTACCTGAATTAGATATTGTGCCGGCACGCGGACAGGTACTAGTGACCTCTCCTATCCCTTCATTAAAAATAAAAGGCGTATTTCATTATGATGAAGGTTATTATTATTTCAGGAACCTGGGTACCAGGTTATTAATAGGCGGCGCCAGAAATTCTGCAATAGAAGAAGAAACAACTACAGAAATGGATATTTCAGATACTATCCAGCAGAAACTCGAGCAATTTATTTCTGCTCATTTATTACCGGGAACTTCATTTGAAATAACCGACCGGTGGAGCGGCATTATGGGATTAGGTCCTGAAAAAATGCCACTCATCAAACAATTATCTCCTAATACTTTTTGCGCAGTAAGAATGAGCGGAATGGGCGTGGCGCTTGCTCCTATTGCAGGAGACCAGGTAAGTAGGATGATTATATAATATAATATAATATTATTTCACGACGCTATTGCTGGAAAATACATTCCCATAACCGTCATTTCACCTTGCTGGGAGCC
>CAYLVR010000027.1:0-27431 GCA_964387165.1 uncultured Chitinophagaceae bacterium
TGCATCGGAAGATTATCCTCCGATATATTAAACGCTGCCAATGACACATACAGTTAAATAGAAGAGGGGAGATACCCGGAGAGTTTTTGCTTAAGCCTGAACAACGCGCGGCTCATTTGTGTTTCCACTGTTTTGGGGGAGATGCCCAATTGGGAGGAAATTTCAGCATGTTTTAAACCTTCATACCTGTTAAGCTTAAAGATTTTACGCATGTGTTCCGGCAATTCGTCAACCGCTTTATTTATTTCGGCACTTAATTCCTTATAGTCCACATCGTTGGGGCCACTATTGACAGTCGTTTCAGAACCATTTTTGAGAATAAATGTTTTATACTTGAGTTTAACCTTCTCGTGTTTTAGAACATCCAGGTAAGTGTTAGTGATAATTTTCTGTAAATATGCCCCCGCTAATACGCCAGCGGGAAATTTTTCACGGTTTTCCCATAACTTAATAAACGAAACATGAACTGCTTCTTTAGCCTCTTCGATGTCAAGACCAAACTTCAAATGGCAATAATAACAAAGTGATTTAAAATTGTTTTTAAAATAGATTTTAAAGGATTCCTCATCCCTTACTACCTCTCTCAATAACAGCTTCTTACTTTCTTCTTTGACATTAGCATTATATATATTCTGAAATGGCAAAATATGACAGTTTGAGATTTTTTTAAAGCTGATAAAACACCTTTTTACTTTAAACTTAAAAAGTCTGAGAGCTGACAATTACCTCAGCTCTCACAAGAGCCTCTATACTGATTTTAATTTTACCAAATTGATTGCAGGCTGCTATATTGCAGTGTATCGATCTTAAATTTATTCCCGGATGTGATAGCCATTCCAGTAAAAGGCTGACTGGGGAAAAATAATTCGGTCATCACAGTAAGTCCATTATCTGCAAACATCTCAATGGAGGAGTTATCAAAAATTAAGATAATATCAAACTGCTCGCCTGCCGCAATTCTTGGTGCGAAATGCCTGCCCGCAAATTCCTTATTGAAATCAATCTTACCAGACAAACTGCGGTCAATAAAATAGCTGTTGGCCGATTGATCATACCCGACAACTAGTTTTTCATCCGCTTCATTAGAGAGTGTGATAGAGAAAGGTTGGATCTCCTGAGCAGAAAATGCAAGCCTGAAGGGGCCATTGACCGATATTGACTCTTTTGTGAAACTGAAGTCAGTGGCATCAATATCGTTCAGCACTACAGGCTTATCCTCTATTGAACGAAGCTCTTCAACCGGTTGTGAACTGACCAGATATTGGTCGCCCACTTTCTTTACATTTAATTCCCGGGCTATCGTGGCAGCGCCGCGCCATTTTTCTGTAGGAGTTACATTTGCGTACTTCCAGTTACTCATCCATCCAATGAATAAAGTCCTTTTACCAGTATTAGACCAGGTTACTCCAGCATAATCATCCGGACCATAATCCAACCATCTCGTAAGTGTATCGTTAGGTATAAATGTTTTTCCATCGAACTCGCCAGTGAAGTACTGGGTAGCAGAACCGCCATTTGGTCCGCCTGGGTTAAGACTTACCAGCAGCACCCATACTGTTTTCCCTTCCACTTCAAATGGAAAAAGATCGGGACATTCCCATACTCCTCCATGTGCGCCAATTTTTTGTCCAAATTCACTCTCCTTCGACCATTTTTTAAGATCAGGGGATGAATAAAAAGTTATTCTGTCTTTTGTGGCCAGCGTCATGATCCATTTATTCTCTTTTTCATACCACATTACTTTAGGATCCCTGAAATCGGGTATGCCAGGGTTTTTCACTACGGGGTTATTCGCGTATTTGGTCCATGTTTTTCCTTCATCAGTACTGTAAGCAATGCTTTGATTCTGAAAATCGATCCTCCCTGTATTCTTACCTGTAGTGTCGTGGTGGGTAAAAATAGCGACAAGGGCTGGTTTGCCATCTTTTCCGAACCCGCTCGTATTATTTATATCAACTACAGCGCTGCCTGAAAATATATACCCAAGGCTATCGGGAAAAAGTGCGATAGGCTGATGCTGCCAATGTACGAGATCGCTACTGGTAGCATGTCCCCAATGCATAGGTCCCCAGATTGTACTATCCGGATAATATTGATAAAATAAATGATAGATATTATTGTAATACACCATTCCATTAGGATCGTTCATCCACTTTTCAGCTGGAGAAAAATGAATTTGCGGGCGGTGCGGTTCTGCATACCGGCTTGTAAGATTCTTCTCTTTTGTTAGATTGGACCCACCACAGGATGCAATAAAAAAAAGCACTAAAATTTTGATATGGGTTTTCATGTTATGTTTTTTATTAATAGTAAATATGAACGATATATCTTAAATTAATGTGTAATCAGCGTTTTTCCGATTTGTTCAAGTGAGCGTCCCTTGGTTTCAGGCATAAGCTTCCATACAAATAACAGTTGCAGCACCATCATAATACAGAAGAAGAGAAAAGTATGACCACCTCCAAGCTTTTCTGCAAACATGGGAAATGAAAATGCAATGAACGCTGCCATAACCCAATGCGTTGTGCTTCCAAGCGTTTGCCCTTTTGCCCTCACTTTATTCGGGAAAATTTCAGAAATGAATACCCATATTACTGCTCCCTGGCTAAATGCAAAAAAAGCGATGTAAACAAGAAGATAGATAGTAACTGCCCATCCTGTAAAATTCTCGCTATAAAAAGTTTGAGCTACAAGCCCCAGTGTTACGATAAGGCCAATGGAACCGATCATCATCAGGGTTTTACGGCCAATTCTATCTATGAAATTGATAGCTAAAAGAGTAAAAAGAAAATTTACGATCCCTATACCGACGGTTGAAAGCAATGAAGAACTTCTTCCCAGGCCGGTCATTTCAAAAATCCTTGGTGCATAGTATATGATTGCATTAATACCAGATACCTGGTTGAAAATGGCAAAAGTTACTGCGAGAAATACCGGGAACCTGTATTTACGTGTCAGCAATTGACTGCTAACACCTATTTCTTCTTCTGATTTGTTCTCCTGAATATTTGCAAGTTCCTGCAAGTAACCATGAGGGTTTGAAATCTTCAGGATTTCTGTAGCCTCTTCGATTTTGCCCTTCCGTGAAATAAGCCACCGGGGGCTTTCAGGAACGAGCTGCAAAAGCACCAGGAACAATATCGACGGAAGCGCCTGCACACCCAGCATCCATCGCCATGCAGATTCTCCGTCCTGGCCGATTAGATAATTGGAGAAATACGAAATAAGAATTCCAAACACAACATTAAACTGAAAAAGTGCAACAAGGCTCCCCCGTTTGTTTGCGGGTGCAATCTCAGATATATATATAGGTGCAGCTACGGAAGACGCTCCAACACCAAGTCCTCCCATTAAACGGAAAAGCAGAAATACATACCAATTGGTTGCAAGAGCTGTTCCGATTGAAGAAAAAAGATACAATAACGCAATTAATACCAGTGTGGCCCTGCGACCCAGCCTGTCAGATGGCACGCTTCCTAATAAAGAGCCAATAACAGTTCCGATAAGGGCAATAGAGATAGTTAGGCCATGTTCTAACGAGCTGAGATTCCAATATTCCTGAATAGCCTGCTCTGCGCCTGAAATAACAGCAGTATCGAAGCCAAATAAAAATCCGCCGAGCGCAACAACAATGCTCCATAGTAGTACTTTCTTCTTATTCATTATAGCAAGTGAAATTTCCACTAACATAACTTCTTGCACCTGCATGAACCTCTAACTATCGTCTCAAAAAAATTTATTTTGAAGCGATAAATTTATTTTGTTTACTAAACTGATAATCAAGTTTATACGTTCTGGATACTCTCTTAGTTTAATAACCGAATATAAAATTTACTTCATATTCTTGCAATATTGTATCTCCCAAAGCAACAGGCACCCAAAACAGGAAATCCTCTCAAAAATTCTTATAGTATATTTATAACAGAACTTATAACAACGATTACCAGTATCTCTTTCAAACCATTTTCAAATAACGAACTAAGTGTTTGCTTATATGCAAAGAAAACAGCGTACCTATATAATGTTTTCACCTCTATGGGCATTTTTATTCCTGTTTATATATTCCGGTTGTAAAACCGAAGAGGCGAAACAATATAAGATCGGGTTTTCCCAGTGTGTTGAATCTGATTTATGGAGAAAGACCATGCTGAATGGAATGAAGCGCGAGTTGAGCTTTCATGCTAATGTTACTTTCATATACAGGCAGGCAGATGGAAACAGTCAAAAGCAAATCAGCCAGGTAAAAGAGCTTCTAAAAAACGATATAGATCTGCTGATTATTTCTCCAAATGAAGCAGAGCCATTGACTCCAATTGTTGAACAAACCTTCCGTAAAGGCATACCGGTGATTGTAGTAGACCGGAAAATCAGCACGCCACTTTATTCCGCATATGTTGGAGGAGATAATTACCAGATTGGTAAAATGGCTGGGCAATATGCAGCTAATATATTGAACGGAAAAGGTAAAATGATTGAAATTACCGGTTTACCTAAATCGTCGGCAGCTATAGAGAGACACAAGGGTTTTATAGATGCCATAACTGATTATCCATCATTAGAGATTGTAAAGCAGGTTAATGGTGAGTGGCTGAAGGAAAAGGCACAGGACGAAATGAAAAAGATAGCAAATTCTTTGGACAGCATCTCACTGGTCTTTGCCCATAATGATCGCATGGCGCTGGGAACTTATGAAGTTTATTCCCAAAAGGAATCAGGTCGGCCAAAAATAATAGGCGTCGACGGCCTGCTTGGAAAAGATGCCGGTTTAGATCTCGTCTCAGACAAAAGAATAACGGCCACCATGTTATATCCTACGCAGGGAGAGGAGTGTATCCGCATCGCTCTTAAGATGCTGAATGGTGAAGATTTTGAAAAGGACAACCTGCTTCAAACCACTGTTATCGACTCCAGTAACGTGCACATCATGAAAATGCAATCCGCAAAAGCAGCAACACAACAAAATCAGATTGAGCGGCAACAGGCAATGCTTCATGAGCAACAACGGATATATAATAATCAAAGCACATTATTATATGTTATGATTACTTCTCTTGCATTGATGATAGCTTTAGGAGGCCTTGCATTTTTCTCGTTAACAGAAAACCGGAAAATAAATAAAAAACTGTTACGGCAGAATGAGGAAATATTAAAACAGAAAGTGCAATTGGAGGAGATGTCTGCAAAAGCCCAGGAAGCAAACGAAGCAAAAGTCAATTTTTTTACTAATATATCACATGAGTTTCGCACACCTCTCACATTAATTCTTGGTCCGTTGGAAGAGCTGCTCGATAAAACAAAGAACCAGTTTAGTGTGAGCAGTGGTCTTTTACTAATTCAGAAAAATGTTATCCGACTTATGAAACTCATGGATCAGATATTGGATTTCAGAAAAATTGAAATTGGAAGAATGAAATTGCAGGTCACTGAAAATAATCTTGTCACTTTCGTTACAGATATCGTTCAGCCATATAAAAGTATTGCACATAAAAGAGGTATTGATCTCAGGTTGTTCGTCAATGAAACTTACCTGCCCGCCTGGTTTGATGTTAATCTACTTGACAAAGTCATTTTTAACCTTTTATCTAATGCAATTAAATTCACCAGAGATAACGGCTATATTCATGTTTCTCTCAGTAAATCTGCAGATGGTACTGAAGCAATAATTAAGGTAGAAGATAATGGGGTAGGGATGTCGGCTGAAGCGCTCGAACATTTATTTGAAGCATTTTACCAGGGCGATTACGAAAACTATAAGGGATCGGGGCTGGGGCTTGCCTTGTCTAAGGAACTGATCGAGTTGCATAAAGGAAGAATCAGCGTTAAAAGTGAAAAAGGAAAAGGTTCTTTTTTCGAAATATATATTCGCCTGGGTAATTTACATTTTTCTGAAAATGAGCTTTCTCTTGAAACATCGTCGGGCGAATCAGCGCATGAGCAGGAAAAGATGTATATAACCGGCCTGGATACTTATACAGAAATCTCAAAGGTGCACGATGGAAGAGAAAAAGAACATACAATCCTGATAATTGAAGACAACCTCGATCTCCGGAATTTTCTGAGCAATAAATTATATCAGCAATACCAGATACTCGAAGCTGGCAATGGTCAGTCAGCTTTGCAGCTCGCCTTTGATTTTATTCCTGATTTGATCATCTGTGATCTTGTTATTCCAGGTAAGGACGGAATTGCGCTGACTAATATTTTTAAGAATGATATTCGTACTTCGCATATACCAATCATATTATTAACTGCAAAAACCAGTATCGAACAACAAATTGAAGGCATGAAAAATAAAGCTGATGCCTATATTACGAAACCATTCAACGTGAAGTTCCTGCTGGAAAGTATTAAAAGTATGCTCTCAAACCGTGCAAGACTAAAAGATCACCTATCAATTGAACTACCGGCAAATCTCAAAACACAAACCATCGGGAAGCTTGACAGAAAGTTCATCAGCGAATTTAATGGCCTTATCGAAGAAAACATTTCCAACGAAGATTTTAAGATTGATGAAATATGCAGGCAAATGGGCATTTCAAGAATGCAGCTCTACAGAAAAGTAAAAGCATTGCTTAATATAAATATCAACGACTATATAGTGAACATCAGGATGCAGAAAGCCAAGTATCTCTTGCAACACGATGACCTGCCTATTGCAGAGATTGCTTTTAAAGTTGGTTTTTCATCTCCCGCTTATTTTTCCAATGTTTTTAAAGCGAAATTCGGGGTAACCCCAAAAGAATTTAAAAGCCAATAATATTATTAGGATGTGCCAGCTTTTACGTTTTCTTTTTCATTTCTCCTTTTCGAATTCTTCTTCTTATTCCAGGACTAACCATCGACATATCATCGCCCAATAACATACCCCAGGGTTTTAATTCATCGACACGGTCGAAAACAGCTTTCATTATGGCAATACCGGGAATAGATAAAAACATGCCTGATACCCCTGCCAGCGCTCCGCCAATCAATACCCCAATAATACTTACCAGTGCATTGATCTTCACTTTGGAACTCACTACGTAAGGCATAAGGAAATTATTATCAATAAACTGAACAACTGTTAATACAACTCCGACCCATATAATATCCATTAATTCATTTGCATTGGTTAAGGTTACCAGCATACAGATTATCGTAGCAACAAGCATCCCAACATAAGGGATCATATTCAAAATCGCCGCAAGAACCGCCAGAAATATTGCATAGTCAATTCCTATAATTAAAAAACCCGTTGCATTTAATGCTGCTACAATTCCCATTTCAATAATCAATCCCACCATATAACTCTGGATGATCGATTTGGAATCTATCAACACTTCTTCTACTTTGCTTTTGTTTTTATCAGTAAACACATCTACCAGGAATTTTTTGATCAGCGTCCTGTAATACATAATAAGAAAGGTATAAATAGGAAGCAGTACAATCATTATTACTGCAGAAGCCGCCGACATAAAAGTTGTACCAATCATTCCCGGCCCGTTGTTCTTCATATTATTAGTAGCATCCTGAACGGCCTTATTCTGCTCTTTTTTACTGATATTTAAATTCTCACCTATCCACTGCTGTGCTGTATTTAAATGATGATTAAGATTTTGTTTGATCTTCGGAAGATCTTCCATGAATCCTGCTACCTGCGAAGAAAGGAAATATATGATACCTGCAATGCCCAGTACTGCAATCAATATAGATAATAACATTGCCGGCACTTTCGGAAATTTGTGTTTTACCAGCCAGTTATTTATGGGAAGTAATAGTATCGCCAGTACTATCGCAAAACAAAGTGGCATTAATATATCCTGACCTATAAATATCAGGCCGCCTAACAGGCAAATACCCAATAAACTTAAAGAAAACTTTGCATAGAAAGGAAGGTTGCTATTATTCATTCATTTAAAATTTCCATCTTACAAATGCCTCCATCGCGGCATACCTGGTCATTCCCAGCTGAGCATACAGATTAGCCGTATTACTGTTCCTGTCCTCTGCACGCTGCCAGAATTCACGATTATCAGAGCCCTGGAACGGCACCATATCTTTCTGCGACTGGTGAATAAATATTCCATATCGCTTTTTCATCACCTGGTCGGGGCTCATCGGTATTGCCATCTCAATTTCACTGATATTCCATTCCTGCCATGCCCCCTTATATAACCATACCCTGCAATCTTTTATCCATTTATCTCCATCTGCCACCACCCGTTTTATCGCCTCAAAAATTATCTCCAAACATACCTTATGGGTTCCATGAGGATCCGCCAGATCCCCCGCACAAAATACCTGATGCGGTTTGATTTTTCTTAATAAATCAATGGTCAACCTGATATCTTCTTCACCCATTGGTTTTTTTTCAATCGTTCCTGTTTCATAAAACGGAAGGTCCTGGAAATAGCTGTTTTCATCCGGGATGCCTACATACCTGCACGTTGCTTTTGCTTCGCATCTTCTTATTAATCCTTTTATTGCCCTTATTTCAGGTGTATCAAGACTATCTGCTTTTTTCTTTTTTAAATAATCGCGTGCCGTGGTCAAAATCTTCTCCGATTTTTGACTGTCCATACCAAACATATTCTCAAACCCAACGGCAAAATCGAGGAACCTTGTCACAAATTCATCAGTCACAGCAATGTTTCCAGAGGTTTGATAGACAACATGAACATCATGTCCCTGGTCATGTAATCGCTGAAATGTTCCTCCCATTGAAATAATATCGTCATCGGGATGTGGTGAAAATATGATACACTTTTTGGGGTATGGGACAGAACGCTCCGGATGATCCGGAAGGTCAGCATTTGGTTTTCCACCCGGCCAGCCCGTAATGGAGTTTCTCAGCATATAATATACTTCCAGGTTTATCTCATAAGCATCTCCACGTTCAACCAGCAGTTCACCAATACCATTATCCATATAATCGGTGTTAGTAAGGCTCAATACCGGTTTGCCCACTTTTAATGCCACACTGGTCACTGCTTTTTTGATCATTGTTGGCGTCCAGTCGATATCACCTGTAAGCCAGGGCGATTTGAACCTTGTCAGATCATTGGAAGCAGCCTTATCAAGCACAAACACACAATCGTTATGCAGTTGTAAAATAGAAGCAGGAATAAGCTCACTAACATTCCCTTCAACTGCTTTTTGTATAACGGGCGCTTTCGCCTCTCCCCAGCCAAGAAGGATAATTTTTTTTGCTTTTAAGATGGTGCCGATGCCAACAGTTATTGACAGCCTGGGAACCTGGGCAATATTGCTGAATTCATAAAGGTTAGCGATACGCGTTGAATTATCCAATGCGGTGAGCCTTGTTCTGGAATTGATATTTGAACCTGGCTCGTTAAAACCAATATGACCATTATTACCAATTCCCAATATCTGGAGGTCTATTCCACCTGCATCTTCTATCATCTGCTCGTATTTTGCGGCAAATGTTTTAATCTGATCCCTGGCAATCTCACCGTCAGGCACATGTGTATTTGCCGGGTTGATATCAATATGATCGAATAAATGCATCTTCATAAACCTGTTATAGCTCTGAAAGGCATTTTTATCTATAGGATAATATTCATCGAGGTTAAAGGTGATAACATTTTTAAAGCTCAGTCCTTCGTTCCTGTGTAATCGTACAAGTTCTGTATATAGCGCCTTAGGGGAATTACCGGTGGCCAAACCCAATACACAATGATGTCCGGATTTCTGCTTTTCTGTTATCAGGGCGGCAACCTGATTGGCTACTGCTACAGAACCTTCGTTAAGATCTGTATAGATTTTTACGGGAATCTTCTCAAAGGAATCAACCATTGTCATAATGCTAAAATATTAAGGAGAGTAAGTAAAAATACTAAATATCATTTTTAACACAGCCATTTTCTATATAAATAATTCTATCACATATTTTCATTGCCGATGGGCGGTGGGCGATAATAATAATTGTGTTTCCTTTTCCACGATACCAGGCAAATGTTTGCATTATTTTTTCTTCTGAAACCAGGTCAATTGCTGAAGTGGCCTCATCAAGGATTAACACTGATGGCTGCCTGTAAAGCGCTCTTGCAATAGCAATTTTCTGTTTTTGCCCACCCGACAAATTGCTTCCCTGCTCAGTAACAATTGTATTAAAACCTCCCGGAAGTTGTTCAACAAATTCAGTAACGCCTACACGTTCTGCTATATCAAATAATAAGGCATAATCCGGCTCCATGACCCCGATAGCAATATTTTCAAGAATACTTTCTGCAAAAAGCTGGGTGTGCTGAGATACAGTTAATATTGAGCTCCTTAATGAACGATTGTCAATATATTTAATATGCACGCCGTTTATCATGATTTGCCCTCCCGACGTTTCATATATGTGCTGCAACAATGCAGCAAACGTGGATTTTCCACATCCGTTTCCTCCACTTATTCCAATGATTTCTCCCCTGGTAATTTCGAGGTTAATGTTTTTAAACAAATCATTTTTATTGGGATACCGAAATGATACATTCATGCATTTTATATTCTCAACAATATTTTTGTCTATATACATTTTTCCTGAGCTTTCTTTCTCAAGGTCAATTATTTCGAATAGCCTGTCCGCAGCTATCACTGCTTCGCGCACACTTTTATTTGCTGTAAGTAAATACATAACAGGCACTGTAAAATAGCCCATAACCGAATAAAAAGATAGGAGCCTGCCTGTCGACAATTTGTTTTCTATAACAAAATAACTGCCTGCCCAAATAATAATGATAGTGAAAAGTTTGGAAAAGAAATCTGTTGAATAATGAATATATCCATGGTAAACAATCGTTTTATACATTTTTACCATTAACCCCATGAACGTGTAATGCAGCCTGCCAAAAACATGGTTCTCTATCCCAAGTTTTTTGACTGTTGTAGCAGAGCGGAAACTATTCACCATTTGTGTGTTCATTTCAGCTTCGGCCATCATCAGTTTTCGCTGCCATGTTTTATTCAGCGTATCGTTAATAAAAAACAATATGCCATACAGCGGTATTGTCAATAATACAATGGCAGCGAGTTTCCAGTGATAAAGGAATAGTAATATCATAGAAAATACCAGGATCAATATATTTAATATTATTCCTATAGCTATATCATTAATAAATGAACTTATTTTTACAACATCATTTATCCTGCTAATAATTTCTCCTGTTCGCATTGTATCAAAAAATCGCTGCGGAAGTTGAAGTAAATGTTTATAATAGTGTACCGTCAGGTTGATAATGATTGATTTCCCTGCTATTGCGTTAAGTATATTTCTTGCAATACCAATGAAGGTCTGGAAAACGAGAACTGCAATCATAATAAGAGATAACATATTCAACATTCCCTTATTTGCTGATGGAAGAATTTCGTCTACGATCTTCTGGATATATATAGAAGGCAATAATCCCGCAATACTTATCACAATGGCCCCGATAAGCGCCAGTGACAGCGTGTTTTTAAGCGGGTAGGCAAGTTGCCAAAACCTATGAACAATGGATAACCCTTTTGTGGGGGCAAAATCATTACTTGGCTCCAATAGCACCAGCACACCGCTCCATATTTTCTGAAATTCTTTATGCTTCATTTTTATGAAAACGCCGCCTACAGGGTCCATTAAAGTCACGGATCGTTTCCTGGCTTTGGCCAGTACAACAAAATGATTCAGCCTGTTTTCTATTATAACATGGGCAATTACCGGCAATGGAATATCCTGTATTGATTCGAAAGAGGCCCTGACACCTTTTGCGTGCATTCCTGATTTTTCAGCTGCCCGAATAATGCCCGCTATTGTTGTACCATCTGAATCTGTTCCAGCCAATTGCCGGATTCGGGATACAGGCACATAATGTTTATAATACCGGCATACTGAGGCTATACAGGCAGCGCCACAATCAGTGTGATCACGCTGCCTGACACGTAATTTTCTATTCAAATATTGATATTTAGATTAGCCAACGACCTAATAGTTCCGCTGGCCCAAACCATAATGCAGATAACAATAAGAAAATATAGGAACATCCGGGGAGGATGCTCCTATAGATTTATTATAAACGGCCTATCACATCACTAATCATTTTGTATATCCCTAATAAGCCAAAACCCAGCATTCCGGGTCCGTTTCCTGCTCTTCCTGTAAAAAGAGCTTCGGTTGTGTACGTTAAGTAGTTTTGTGCACCACCTCCGGATATTTCACCCATTTCTTTCTCACTCAGTTTAACCATATTGATTTTCATAATAAAATATTTAATAATGTACCCGTCTTTTACACCTGATCAGGGTATAGGCATACGACACAATACTCCTTTGTTAACGGTGTAAAAATAAAAACACCCATCGCATAAACGATAGGTGTTTTAACGGTAAAATGATTGTATTTTTCTTACAGACTACTCAGGCTTTCACGGATAACGCTGATCTTTTCCTCAGCATCTGAACGTTTTTTTTGCTCCAAAGCAATTATTTCCGGCTTTGCATTCTGCATAAACCTTTCGTTATTCAATTTCTTATTGACAGAGTCAAGAAATCCTTCTAAATGTTTTAATTCTTTCAATAAACCTTCTTTCTGCTCAGTATTGTCAATCGCTTCCGCGGTTTCCAAAAAGAATTTATCCTTCCCTATTACCACCGATACATTATGTCCCAATGCTTCTGTATTAAATGCAATGGTATTGGCATTTACCTGCTTGCTTAATATATGGTAAACCGACATGTACAATTCCGGCGACCCGGTAATTACATACAACTTAATTTCATCACGAAGCTTCAATTTTATTTTATTCCTCGCATCGCGTAAACCTGTGATCACCTCTTTTAATAAAGCGCCACCGGCCAATACCTTCGCATCAGGCTGAGTAACCGGGTCGAACTGTTTTACGGTTATATCATCTGTGCGATCTTCCAGTAAATGATAGATCTCTTCGGTAATAAACGGCATAAACGGATGTAACAACTGCATTAATTCACTAAAGAAATTAACAGTGTGTTTATAGATGGCTGGTTCTATCGACTGACCATAAGCAGGTTTGATCCATTCCAGATACCAACTGCAGAAATCGTCCCATATCAACGAATAAACGGTTTTCAGCGCCTCGCTTAATTTAAATCCTGCAAATTGTTTATCTACTTCAATGCGGGCCTCTGCCAGCCTGTTTGTGAACCACTTAACAGCAAAATCATTTTTACTTGGATTGGAAGAAAGGTCGCCTTCGTTTTCAATATTTACTGTTCCTGAGAATCCTGAAACATCCATCACCATAATTGCGTCCTGGCCGCTGCCTTCAGATGCTTCGTGACCGGGTTCATCCAGTTTAGCCTTCCACATTTTGAGGAGCTTCAGCGCATTCCATAATTTATTATAGAACTGGTAACCCTGCTCGGGTGATGAATCATCAAATAATAAATCATTACCGGCGGGAGCGGAAATCATAATCCCGAAACGTACCGCATCGGCGCCATATTTATCTATCATCTGCAACAAGTCGGGCGAATTACCCAACTGCTTGCTCATCTTTCTTCCCAACTTATCCCTCACCATTCCGGTGAAATACACATCTGCAAAAGGAACTTCATTTTTATATTCCATTCCCGCCATGATCATTCTTGCTACCCAGAAGAAAATAATATCCTGGCCAGTTACTAATACAGAAGTTGGATAATAATATTCTATTTCTTTATTGCCCGGGTTGGTTATTCCTTTAAATACTTCCATGGGCCATAACCAGGAAGAGAACCAGGTATCAAGAACATCTTCATCCTGGTTAATATCATCGATAGATATTTTTGTTTTAGCAGATAATTCTTTAAATGCTTCTTCTTTTGATTCGGCAACAACAAATGTTCCATCGGGTGCATACCAGGCGGGAATTCTTTGTCCCCACCATAACTGGCGGCTGATGCACCAGTCTTTAATATTTGATAACCAGTATTTATAAGTGGCTAAAAATCTTTCTTCCGGATGTATTTTAATTCTGCCATCCAGTACAGGTTCCAATGCATTTTGCGCAAGTGTGGGCATCGATACGAACCATTGCGTCGATATTTTTGGTTCCACCACACAATTGGTGCGCTGGCTGAATCCTGCACGCGTTGCATATTCTTCTTCTTTTATCAGCCAGCCTTTTTCTTTCAATGCCTCCGCTACTTTTTTGCGTGCATCAAATCTTTCGAGCCCCGCAAATTCTCCTGTTACCGTAGAAAGCGTTCCATCATCATTAATCGTATCAACAATTTCCAGCTGATGTTTTAATCCTAAATTATAATCATTAATATCATGTGCAGGGGTAACTTTTAATACACCGGTACCAAATTCAATATCAATATAATCATCGGTAATTACAGGTACAATTCTATTTACAAAAGGCACCACCGCATATTTACCATGAAATGATGAATAACGGGCATCGGTTGGATGAACGCATATTGCTGTATCACCCATAATTGTTTCGGGGCGTTGTGTGGCAATAACTACATGCGGAGAATTTTCATTCAATGTAGAAATATCCGCATCTGCGTTATCTACAATAAAATATTTTACATAGTATAATTTCCCCTGCAGGTCCCTGTGTTCAACCTCTTCATCACTTAATGCTGTTTTAGCAAGCGGATCCCAGTTGATCATTCGCGCGCCGCGGTATATTAATCCTTTTTTATACAGGTCAACAAATACTTTTATTACTGCGCGGTAATAATCGGCATCCATTGTAAATGATACACGGTTCCAGTCAACGCTGCATCCCAGTTTTTCAAACTGGCTGTAAATTATTCCGCCATATTTTTCTTTCCATTCAAATGCGTATGCTAAAAATTCTTCGCGGGAGAGTTGAGATTTTTCAATGTTCTTCTCTTTTTTCAGCATATCCACAACCTTAGCTTCTGTGGCTATGGAGGCATGATCACTGCCAGGTACCCAGCAGGCATTAAAACCGCTCATTCTTGCTTTTCTTACCAGGATGTCCTGCACCGTTTCGTTCAGGGTGTGACCCATATGCAAAATGCCGGTAACATTTGGAGGGGGAATAACAATCGTAAAAGGAGGACGTGAATCGGGAACGCTATTAAAATAACCTTTTTCTTTCCAATGCCTGTTCCATTTATCTTCAGTAACCGAAGGATCGTAATTTTTTGACAGCTCCATAAGAGCGCAAATATAAAATATTCTTGTGCAAGTGTTTTTGCTAAAGTAAACAACCTGCATGTAACACAAAAAAGCACAGGCAGGCCATCAAAAAGCCTCACACATACCGCGAGTACTTATACACCTCCTAGGGGTATGTATTAGAAGTTTTTTGCTTTTTAAGCGAACCAGTACAGGTAAGAAAGTAGCATAATAAACGCTAAAAATCCACCGGCCCAAAGGGCAGTTGAAGTATTCTCATTTGAATGCTCCGGATGTTCCTTTTTCATAATAAACGAGTTTATGTGAACAAATACACAGCGCTCGGGTAGATCAATGATTTTCAAAAAAGATACGGAGAATTAGATAGCCCAAAATTATACTATATGTTTTACAAATACAAGGTATTTCTCCACAATTAAATGGTAAAAACCGCAACAGGCGCAGAATTCCTTATCCGAAACGCTCACTTATACCCTAAAAGCAGCCCCGAGGTCAAAATTTATTACCTTAGTAATGCCATGTATGCCATCGTAGATATTGAGACCACAGGAGGATATGCCGCCGCAAATGACATTACCGAGATAGCGATTGTTTTGCACGATGGCACCCAGGTAACCGAACATTTTGAAACCCTTATTAAGCCCACCAGGGAGATTCCTTACTTCATACAATCGCTAACAGGCATTAACCCCGCTATGGTCGAAGACGCACCTTCCTTCGAGTCTGTAGCGCCTGTTATCTATGAAAAGCTTAAAGGATGCGTATTTGTGGCGCATAACGTAAACTTCGACTATTCATTTGTTAAACATCATTTGGCCGCACATGGCATTGAGCTGGTTTCCCCTAAGCTGTGCACGATAAGACTAACCAGAAAGGTTTTTCCTGCGCTGCCATCATATAGCCTGGGTAATCTTTGCCGGCACTTTAATATTGAGATCTTTAATCGTCACCGGGCAGGAGGGGATGCAGTGGCAACAGCCCGGCTATTTGATCTCATCTTAGCCAATAACGGCATCGAGCATATCCGGAAATTTCTAAAAAAAAGTTCAAAAGAACAATCACTGCCTCCTAATTTACCGAGGGAACAAATTGAAAAACTGCCTTACTGTCCGGGAGTGTACTATTTTCACGACCAGAAAGGGAAGATCATTTATGTAGGTAAAGCAAGGAACATTAAATACCGTGTAAGCAGTCATTTTTCGCATAATGGTACAGGTCGGCAGCGGCAGGAATTCCTGCGAAATATTCATAGCATAACTTACCAGGATTGCGGCACAGAATTAATGGCTTTTATTTTAGAGAATATTGAAATAAGAAAATTCTGGCCAAAATACAATACCAGCCAAAAATCATTTGCACCAACCTATGGGTTATATATGTACGAAGATCAGAATGGTTTTTACAGGATGGTAATAGATAAAAAGAAACCTAACCTTAAAGCTTATTATACCTTTAATTTACTGGTAGAGGGTCACCGGGTATTAAACCAGCTAAAAACTGATTTTTCCCTTGAACAAACAACAGAAGATACTGTTTCAACTTATAACCATCGCGTTCTTGAAGCCCTTGATCATTTAGAAAAATTATTGCCCACATTTGCAGTTATAGATGACCACTATGCTGCTAGCGGACGATCCTGTATTTTAATAGAAAAAGGCAGGTTCTATGGAATGGGATACATGCCTGCTGAAGCCGCAGTATATTCTGTGGAAGAATTAAAATCATATTTACAGGTGTATCCTGAAAACGATTATATACGCGGGCTGGTTTACCAATACGTACAAAAAAGCCCCGGGAAAAAACTGGTATTTAATGGATAGATATATTACCTCCTGGTATAGTCCTGCACTTGAAAAAGAAATGCCTGTAGCTGTGTATGGTCATTATGGATTTGCTTTATTATTGATTCCTACTGCCGCAGCCGATTTTTTAGAATATGAGCGTTTCAATTTAATAGAAACCTTACGCCCGTTTATTGAAGCTGGTAAAGTAAAGGTGTTTTCTATTGATAGTATTAATAATGAAAGCTGGATGCATTATCCTGCGCATCCATTACATAAAACATATAAGCATAAACAATGGAACTATTATGTGTATGATGAATTAATTCCTTTTATCAGATCACAAACCAGTGATGATACTCCTATAATTGCCTGTGGCGCCTCATTTGGTGCATTGCATAGTGCCAATCTGTTTTTCAAACGACCAGATATTATTGATGGATGCATTGCTATTAGTGGAGTGTATGATTTAACTGAATATACACGCGGACATTACGACGAAGACGTGTATTATAACAGCCCGATGCATTATGTATCCAATATGCACGACCATCAAACCCTGGAACAGATAAGAAGAAGCAGGCATATACATTTGTTATCAGCCAGTGGAGAATATGAAGATCCTGATTCTGCAAGAAGGTTTGCAGGAATATTATATAATAAAGGGATTAATTATGAACTGGATATATGGGGAAATGAATGGCGTCACGACTGGAACACGTGGTGTGTTATGCTCCCGCATTATTTAGCAACCAGGTTCTGATGTAATAATCCAATAAAATCCTGTCGGCTGATCATTCTGGCGCCGAGGCTTTCCAAATGTTCTGTATATACCTGGCAGTCTACTAACTGCACACATTCTTTTTTTAATTGCTCAACATATTTTATAAAAGCGAATTTGCTTGCATTGCTCACTTTAACGAACATACTTTCTCCAAAAAATAAATTGCCGAGACGAATACCATATAATCCGCCAACGAGTTCTCCGTTTAACCATGTTTCTGCACTATGGGCATAGCCTTTATCATGTAATTCTATATAGGCATTTTTAATATCATCTGTTATCCAGGTGCTGCTCTGGTTTTTTCTTGATATTCTTTTACAATTATTAATTACATCAGTAAATGCTTTGTCAATAGTAAAGCTGAAAGTGTTTTTTTTAATTAACGCCTTCATGCTTTTACTTACAATTAATTCATCTGGAAATAATACAAACCTTGGGTCGGGACTCCACCAGAGAATTTCATCGCCTTCGTACCAGGGAAATATTCCTGAATGATAGGCAAGTAGGAGCCTTTCTACTGATAAATCACCGCCAACAGCTAATAATCCGTCCGGTTCGGCAAAACTCACGGGTGGAAAAATAAGTTCTTTATCTAATGAAAAAAGGGGCATGAAAATTATTCGGCAGCCACTTCTATGGTTGCACCGATACCGCGTTCTGTAATAGCGTCGCAGAAGGGCTTAAGTTCATCATATTCACCTTCTTTAACGGCGTATTTGCCTTTATTATGGATAATATAGGCGCATTGTTCGGCTTGCTCTGGCGAATGCCCACATACCTCAACCAGTGTTTCAATTACCCATTCGAAAGTATTCACTTCATCGTTCCAAACAATCAGGCTATACGGCGATTCATATGCAGTGAGCACATCCGTATCCTGGTATTCTTTGGTACCATATTGTCCATCGTACACCATAATCCCGAATTTATGTAACAAAATTAAAAATTATGAGCGGGTAAGCAAATTTTATACATATGAGTCTCAATTGTTAACGAATGATCCTGTTTAACCAATGAAGGTTTTTCGGCAGGAGCTGAATCTTCATTCATCTTATAATTCGCGGTAAAGCATTCTTTTGATTTCATTAAATTAATGATTATCAACTATTTATAGCTTTACTGGGTGGTATATGCAGATAAACGGCTAAAATCAAAAAACACTATATTTTTTAATTGCAAAGTAGATATAAAATTTCCGGTGAATCTGGTCTTTGACCAGCACCAGCACTTTATTATTTATCTCCCATTTATATTTAAGTCCGAACTGTGATTTGCTTAAAACACCTTTCAGGCCAAGTTCCGATGCCAGCACTTCCACCAATGGCTCCAGATGCTCAAGGTCATTTTCGAGGTGCAGGTACACTGTGATTAGTTTTTTATCAAGAAAATAAAGATGGGCATCAGTTAAGGGAACATCTGCGAAAAGAGGACCCGGGTTATTTACTTTATAGAGTTCCACACCGTTATAGATGTCGACATAGCTTACCAGGTTGGCGAACTCAACATAATCGCTATTTAGTCTGTATGGAATTAAAGTCAGATTCATGGAAGGTTTCAGTGGTTTAAGGGTTGTTGGCCTATTCGATAACCCGCGAATATAATAATTACTTTCTATTTGTTGGTTCAAACGATAACAGATGACGGAAGTTCAGTTACTGAAAAGGATTGGCCAAAGAATAAAGGAGATAAGAGAAATTAAAGGAATGACACAGGACAGCCTGGGGATTGCGATGAGCATGGACAAAAAATCGGTGAAGGAGTATGATAAAAGTAATGTGAGCAGGTTGGAATCGGGCAAAACGAATCCGAGGATATTTACGCTGTACCGGGTATCTAGAGCGCTAGATGTAAGTTTGGATGAGTTGATGAAAGTAGAATAGCAGGTAAAGCGGGAGAAATATGAGGGTTTGAATTCTTTCCTGTTAGAATACTAAAAAATTCGGGTGAGATAATTCTCCTCCATTTTTGCACTCCCAAAATAAAGGAGCATTGCTCACTTGATGTAGAGCATCTACATGCTATGTATTCCAGCCTCTATAACGTACGCTTGCCTTTAACATCAACCGTGGCTTTTTCATCATTATCTGTATCCACAAAATTGCCAGATATAGAATGACCACTAATAGTAGCAATGACAACATCCACCCCATTACCACCACGATTACGATCAACTACATTGTTGCCCGACATCAATCCTTCACCATAGTTAGCATCTTCCGGAAATCCATTTTCTGCGGAAATACCACTCCAGGTTCCTTGTCCATTCTTTCTTGCAATCAATAAGTTATATGTTCCCTGTTCTGCCCAGTCACCGGTAATAGAATAGGTGCCTTCATAGCATTCCAGTAAAGCATCTGAGGTTTCTTTTGCCACAATGAAAACAGCATTTGGATGTCCAGGTATAGTAGCAGAGGTGATTGTTGGGTTTGTACCAGCATCTGTTACGTGAAAATCTATAATTACGGGAGAGCCATTCAATGTTCCAGTGAAGGTTCCTTCAAAATCGGCACCTGGATTCAATTCATCATCACAAGTCAGGTTAACTACATTTCCATCTATCACCATAGTGCCTGTTATGGTATTAGCTGTATTTTGAATATTGAAGATCAGGCTTCCGGTAGAACCGATTACCACCCCTTTATAGATACCTTTGTTAATAGCATTATTAGCAGAAACCGCTATAGGTTCTGAAGCGCAGGAAACACATTTATAATCGTCATCAGTGTCTTCGCTGTCTTTGCTACAGGAAAAGTTGACAATAGTAGCCAGTAAGATTGGAATTATCTTTAGTAATGATAGTTTCATTTTTTCTACAATTTGTTGTATTAGTTATTATAAAGATATGTATTCTTAATATTAGAAATCACCTAGCATCGGAGATTTTTTTTTCTTTGAAGTGTTAGCAAGTCAGAAAAGTTTATTCCTATAAAATAAAAGGATAACAGGAAAAGATTTCTATAATGCCGCATGGAATTAGTGGCGGAACTTACAGGCAAAGAAAAAGGCCTCAGCCACTATGCTAAGACCTTCGTTCTGTGGGAGCACACGGGCTCGAACCGCGGACCCTCTGCTTGTAAGGCAGATGCTCTAAACCAACTGAGCTATGCTCCCTTATTTTGGGAGTGCAAAGATAGGGGCGGATTAGATTTTTCCAAAAAAAATATTTAGTTTTTTAAATGTAGTACTAATAAGGGTTTCAATGAGTTATAAGGGGTTTTTTTGCCCGTTGTCAGGGTTTAAATCCTGTAAAATTGGTCGCCCTCCATCGTTTTCCTTTTTTTGGTCAAAAATGACGATTAACAGGATTCTACTTGCGAACAAGCCTGCGAATTTTTAACCTGCCACATGCCTCAAATCAATGGGATGGATTCCGCTTTTAAGGTATTGTCTTTGCCCGTTCCCTCAGTATCTAGCCAATTTTAAAGTATACACAGTTGGCAATTTTTTCACGACTAGCTTTAGAAGATAAATCGTGAACTAATCATTCAAGACCTGAAAAGCCATTCCATAAAAAAAATCACACTTTCAGACCGAAAATTTTCCTTTATTCCAAAAGACTCATTTATCTTACAATTGCTTTCCAATAAATAAATGATTTACTTCTGAAAAAAAATATACTCACCCTTCCTGCTTATGATTAAATACCAATCAAAAAAATATCGAAAAACCTTTACCTTTTCCCAATCCCAGTTTCAAACTTTCTCCTTGAGACATTTTTTGAAATTCGGCAATTTCATTTTGTAAATGTTTTTGATATTGGCCGGACATAAATTCCTGGAAAATCTCTGTATTTTCCTGCTTCCTGGATTGCTGCAGCGCCTCGAAGTATTCGTTTTTTTCTTCCTTGAAAACGATCGCCAATGGTAATTTATAATATTGCTGAATATAGTTCATTAACAACCTGCTCGTACGTCCATTTCCGTCATAAAAAGGATGTATTGAAACTAAATCGAAATGCGCACTGAAAGATAAACGTAACTGATCTTCAATAGATGACAAATCTTTCATCTGCGTATTTAATGACTCAATTAATTTTTTAGTATAAGGCTCAACTTTGTCATATGAAATAAAATAACTTCCTCCGGCATGCACATTTCCTTTTCTAAATTCACCTTTTGATCCATCGATATTTCCTAAAGCAGTATTATAAGTTTTACCGGTACTGTGCATTATCCTGGCATTTATTTCCTGTATTAATTTTACAGTTACAGGTTTTTTTATTTCTGCCAGCGTAAGTGCATAACGTAGTGCCTCGTAATGATCTTTAACCATAAGGCTGTGATCGAGAGGCTTTCCTTTCGGAGTCGTTCCCTCTTCAAGCAATAGCCTTGTTTCAATTTCCGTAAGCGTAGATCCCTCGATAGTAGTTGAATGATGCACAATAGCATATTCATTGAACCTGTCATGATCAATGACATCTTGCAGATTAAGTGCCCAATATTCCTGTATGAGTTTAGCTAAATCCATGAATGTTAAGTGATAAAGATACACTATCTGTAAAAAGTTACAAAACCATTTATAATCAACTGTTTAGATATACAAAACTTCCTTTTACTGGCTTCTTGATTGCCCGGTTTATCAGATAAAAAATAATTATTTAACAGGCTTTCAAATCTTTCTAATATTCCCTTGTGTACATTCTCGCGCGTGATAAACTGCCTGTCGTAAAACCGCTGGCAATAATCAAGGAACAATTCAATATTGGATGCAATTAATTTCCTGCTATGTTTATCAATCGCATGTTGCGGTTCGTATTCAATCTTCGCAAAACAGTCCGTCACAATATGACGTTCACTTTCTGATATATGCAGCACCTCATGCGAATCATAAGAAAAGAATGTATAGCTTTTTATATGTTCACTTAAAGAAGAGCTGTGCATCAAATCTGCATGAAAAACGAGTGCATAACCATTACACCATGTGTCTCAACACAGCGAAATCGAAACAATCGATTAATCATTAAAGAACAGGGAACATTTTCTGCTGGTGTACTGTCGTTAAAAGCACAGATGCCTGGATCACCAGATGTTCCTGGTAATTTATAGAGAGCCCGGTCACTGGTTTTTTCCCTATCTTTAAGATCAAGATTTTAATTATGGCCCTAACACTTACGATAAAGAAACGTACCTGGAAAAAAGCAACTACCATCCTACTCGTTTTGTCCGCAATCATCGTGCTGGTTGGAGTTGTCATGAAAATGAATAATCATCCCGAAGCAGACCTATTATTGATTTTTGGGCCACTTCCCGCGTTACTTGTTTTGTTGATGAAATGGTTATTTAAACTGGCGGCAAAACCAGCCTAGCCTCTCACTCATGGCCAGGCAACCTTCCTCACCTACATCATTTCAACTTCCGCCATATGTTCTCTTAATTATATGGTCATTGAAAAAATCCTTGATTCGGGCTGATTGCGCATCATTCGTAAATCGAAAGCCATCGCAATATTTCGCACAAAAGCTCTGCCCTTTTCTGTTACTTTTAAATACTTATCTCCCAAATCAACCAATCCGTCTTTTCTCATTTCCTGCAAACGATCTATAATTTCTGGCATTTCCGGTAGATACATTTTTTCATTCTCCCACGAAGTTTCTAAAATACACATTAAATTAAGGACATGACGACGAACCACAAGGTCTTCTTTATTCAAAAGGTGACCACGCACTACAGGCAATATCCCTTGCTCTACTTTTTTTATATACGCTTCCGTTGATTTTTCATTTTGCGCAAAGGCATACCAGCTATCACTTATAGCCGACATTCCCAAACCAATCATCAACTGGGTGTATGACGACGAATAACCCATAAAATTCCTGTGAATGGTTTTCTGCTGCATACATCTGTACAGGCTATCTGATGGCAAAGCAAAATGATCCATTCCTATTTCCGCATACCCTAATGTTGCTAACAACTCTTTTCCTTTTTCATAAAACTCTCTCTTCTGATCTGGTGTTGGAAGATCATTTTCATCAAAGCCTCTTTGCCCCACACCTTTTAGCCATGGCACATGAGCATAAGAATAAAAGGCAATTCTATCAGGCTTCAAAGATTTTGTTTTTCCTATGGTTTCCGAAATGGAACTCCATGTTTGAAAAGGTAATCCAAAAATCAGATCGTGGCTGATACTTTCATACCCGATACGACGCGCAGCAAAAGTTACGGCTTCCACATTTTCAAAAGGCTGTATACGATTAATAGTTCTTTGTACTGTAGGATCATAATCCTGCACACCAAAACTCACTCTTTTAAAGCCAAGTTCATACAACGTGATCAGGTGTTCTTCGGTGGTATTATTAGGATGCCCTTCAAAGCTAAATTCATGCTGATTGGCAATAACTGCGTTTGCAAAAATGTTTTCCAGCAAAAATCTCAAATTAGCAGGACTGAAAAAAGTAGGAGTACCACCCCCTAAATGAAGTTCCTTAATAACAGGTCTTTTCCCTAATAAGTTGACATACATTTTCCATTCTTTCAACACAGCTTCAATATAGGGACGCTCTACGGAATGCTGTTTGGTTATTCTTTTATGGCATGCACAAAAAGTACATAAGCTTTCACAAAATGGCAAATGTATATATAAGCTGATTCCACCCTTAGTATGGCTTTCCTCAAAAACTTTAATAAATGATTGCCGCCACTGATCCGCAGAAAAGATGTTCTCCTCCCAATAGGGTACCGTAGGATAACTGGTGTACCTCGGCCCCGGAATATTATATTTTCTAATCAGGTTTCTCATTCAGATAAGAAGTTTTTTTATGAAGATAGTTTTGAATGGAGGGTGGGGGAATGATAGCTGTCACCAGATGAAATGATGCTTGTCATGATTTCTAAACATGACTACCTTAAAACGCCTGTTGATGACATTCCTGAGAAATTTGCGATATATATACGACACAATTGAATGACTCTTTTGTTCAGCACTCATATCAAAATAAAAAAATGAAAAGATTAAAAAACGCTTCGCTAAGCATTTTAAGTGGATTACTCCTCATAACCCTTGTTACAATATCCTGTTCAAAAGATAAAGATGAAGATGAAGGAGGGCCATCAATCAGTAGTATAACTCCTTCAAGCGGTCTTACAGGTGCAACTATTACAATAGCAGGTAATAATCTTTCAGGGTCATCTGTTGTCATTGGAGGTATTTCTGCTTACGTAAGTGATAATACAGCAACATCTATAACTACAACCATTCCTCACCTTAGCACAGGATCGCATGAAGTAGCAGTTACGAACTCACTGGGCACAGCTAAATCGAATATTACAGTAACAGGAGTAGGAGCACCACCGGTAATAACTTCTATTACTCCAGAAGATGTTGCGAAAGGACAGTCAATAACCATTACAGGTACGGGCCTCGGAGGAGCAGTTGTAGAAATTGCTACAAAGGTATCCGATATCACCGCCAACACGAATACCTCTATTACTGTAGTTGTTCCTACAAACATAGCTTTGGGTTCGGCGGCCGTTAGGGTCACAACTATGCTAGGCACTGTTACAAGTAGCGTGAATATTATAGATTAAGTAAAAAGTGGATTATACATTTTTGAAGGCGGCTTTCATATGAAGTCGCCTTCACCTTTTTGAAAAATAACAGGTAAGAATTATAAACCTAATTTCAAACTCTCACCTTTAGACATCTTTAAAAATTCGGCAATTTCATTCTGAAGATGTTTCTGATATTGCCCCCACATAAATTGCTGGAAAATATCTTTATTCTCATGTCTCCTCGACCTTAAAAGCGTCTCGAAATATTCGTTTTTATCTTCTTTAAAAACGATAGCCAATGGTAACTTATAATATTGCTGAACATAATTCATCAACAATCTGCTTGTTCTTCCATTACCATCATAAAAAAAATGTATTGAAATCAAATCAAAATGCGCGCTGAAAGATAACCGTACCTGGTCCTCAACCGATAAAGGGCCTTTCATTTTCGAGCTCAAAGAATCAACTAATTTATTAATATAGGATTCGACCTTATCGTAAGAAACAAAATAACCTCCCCCAGTTCCCACATTCCCTTCACTACAATCATTTTTTGATTGATGAATATCTCCCGAAACAGGATGGTAAGTTTTTCGGGTACTTTGCGTCACCCTGGTATTTATCTCCTGGAGCAACTTAATTGTAACAGCATTTTTTGTTTCTGCCATAGTCAGCGTGTACTTCAACGCCTCGTAATGATCCTTAATCATGAGACTGTGATCAAGCGGCTTACCCTTAGGAGTCGTTCCTTCTTCGAGTAATAACCTCGTTTCAACTTCAGTAAGCGTGGATCCTTCAATGGAACTGGAATGGTGAGTAATGGCATACTCATTGAACCGGTCATAATCAATGACATCGTGCAAATTGAGTGTCTTATATTCCTCTATAAGTTTAACTAGGTCCATCAGTATTAAAAGGATAAAGTTACATTATCTGCAAAAAGATACAAAATCATTTATAATCAATCATTTAGAGACAGAAGGAGGTATTGGGGAATGATTTTAAAGTTTAATTGATTTTTTGAAATTGTATATTTGCACCACATAATAAGAAACAGCTAATGTAATATTTATTTCTTTCAATAATAACTAAGGCACACGCTCTTTTCAGCGTCGGCTTATTGTTAATTCAAAATGAAAGAAATAATGCTTATTCTTCAAAACATTAGTTACATCCATCCTGATAAGGAATTACTTTTTGATAATATACATCTTACTGTCAACCGGCAGGATAAACTTGCATTGATCGGCAACAATGGCGCCGGGAAATCCATTCTTTTTAAAATAATTACAGGTGAATATCAGCCCTCGGGCGGGCATTTGCAAATAAATGAGAAGCCTTATTATGTACCCCAGGTATTTGGACAGTTTAACCAGTTAACTGTAGCGCAGGCATTAGGTATTGAAGAAAAATTTTCCGCGTTGAAAAATATTCTGAATGGCGAAGTATCAGAGACCAACATGAATATACTCGATAACGACTGGATGATTGAAGAACGTTGCCGGGAAGCGCTTAGCTACTGGCAATTAACGGACCTGGACCTGTCACAACAATTAGGAAATTTAAGCGGGGGGCAAAAAACAAAAATATTTCTCGCAGGAATAATTATTCATCAGCCGCAGTTTGTTTTGCTTGACGAACCAAGTAATCACCTCGACTTAACAGGGCGTCAGTTATTGTATGAATTTATTCAATCCACTTCATGCACTATCATTGTAATCAGCCATGATCGTGCATTATTAAACCTTGTGAACAAGGTGGCAGAATTAAGCAGGCATAGTATTGTTATGTACGGCGGTAATTATGAATTTTATAAAGAACAAAAACAAATAGAACAGCAAGCATTACTGGCACAAATTCAGGGCCAGGAAAAAGCATTGCGAAAGGCAAAAGAAAAACAACGGGAATCTATCGAGCGGCAACAAAAATTAGATGCAAGAGGAAAAAACAAACAAGAGAAAGCCGGGGTGGCGCGCATCATGATGAATACGCTGCGTAACAATGCAGAAAACAGTACGGCAAAGATAAAAGGTGCACACACAAATAAAATAGTGGGGATCAGTGATCAGTTACAGGAGTTACGTGCTGCAATACCGGAGATGGATAAAATGAAACTGGGCTTTGGAAATTCGGTTCTGCACAAGGGTAAATTATTAGTTAAAGCAGAAAATATTAATTTCCGGTATTCTTCACATACACTCTGGAAGGAACCATTGAGTTTTGAAATTGTTAATGGTGAACGTATAGTAATTAAGGGGAGTAACGGTTCAGGCAAAACA
>CAYLVR010000028.1:0-27210 GCA_964387165.1 uncultured Chitinophagaceae bacterium
CGGCTAAAAGCTGCGTCGCGTATCCTGAAATTCACTTTCTTAACTCCAATATTTTTTGCTGCAATTTTCTGCAATGCAATTTCAATAGCATCGCTCATTTTTATTCCATCCAGAAATCCACTATTCTCTAATATTGCTTCTTTAGTTGGATTAGCTTCTTCACCATTAAAATGTTTGCCTATAATATTAGTGACGGGAATATCAAAATGTTTCGCAAATTTAAAATCACGTTCATCACCACATGGCACAGCCATAATAGCACCGGTGCCATATCCTGCTAAAACGTATTCAGATATCCATATCGGAATTTTATGAGCGTTAAATGGATTTAAAACATAAGCGCCTGTAAATACACCGCTTATTTTTCTCTCAGCCATACGTTCGCGTTCACTACGACTTTTTACATAGGCGATATATTCTTCTACTTTATTTTTCTGATCTGCTGTAGTAATTATTTCCACCAATTCATGTTCAGGCGCGATTACCATAAAATCAACTCCGAATATAGTATCAGGGCGCGTGGTATAAACACGCAATGATTTCCCTTTGCCTTCAATTTCAAAATCTATTTCAGCCCCCGAAGATTTGCCGATCCAATTGGTCTGCATTTCTTTCATGGCATCGCTGAAGTCGACCTTATTTAGTCCTTCCAGCAAACGATCGGCATACTCAGTAATTCTTAAATACCACTGGCGGAGTTTCTTTTTTACAACGGGATATCCACCTCTTTCGCTTACTCCGTTAATTACTTCGTCGTTGGCTAATACAGTACCGAGTTGTTCACACCAGTTTACTTCGCCATAGCTGCAATAAGCCAGGCGGTAGTTCATTAAGGTGTCGGCCTTTTCTTTTTCAGACAATTTATCGAAACCCTCAAGCGTAGGGATCAGCGTTTCAATAGGTTCCGCTTTATTGGTTTTGCGATTGTACCAGCTATTGAATAATTGTAAGAATATCCATTGGGTCCATTTATAGTACTGAGGATCGCTGGTTTTTACTTCGCGGCTCCAATCGTAACAAAAACCAATTTTAGCGAGCTGAGTGCGGAAGGTCTTAATGTTTTTCTCAGTAGTAACGGCCGGATGCTGGCCTGTTTCCAGGGCGTACTGTTCTGCCGGAAGCCCGAAGCTATCATACCCCATCGGATGCAGCACATTAAACCCTTTTGAGCGTTTGTATCGTGCGTAAATATCTGAAGCGATATAACCCAGCGGGTGCCCCACATGTAAACCAGCACCACTTGGATAAGGAAACATATCCAATACATAACATTTAGGCTTATCTGAATGATTGAGTACCTGGTACGCGTTCGTTGCAATCCAGTATTCCTGCCATTTTTTCTCTATTTCCCTGAATCCATATTCCATTTTACTACCTGATCTTTTATTTTTGACATGTCACCCTTATGCCTGCGCAGAAGCTTCGTTCGACGCCACAGACTTTGGCCGACGGTTGTCGGCACAGATGCACGTGGCGATTTGAAGAATAGTATCTCTCTTAACTAATATTCTGCCCCGGGTGTTAGTAAATTAAAAATGATATACTTCTGAATTCTATCAATTTGTGCAAACATAAGATAATTGGTAGTGACTCATTTTGAATTGGAAACAAAAAAGATACATTAAGAATAGTGATCCGCCCCTGTGCAGGGCCTGATCGCTGTTCTCAATTCAAAATGAGGCACTACCAGATAATTAACTATTTTTGGAAATCTAAAAAAATCCAAATGGTCCAAATAGGGAAAGCATCAGCAAAACGGTCCAAACCTTCATATTTCATGGCCATACTCGGCGTTACCATTGTGTTATTTTTCGTGGGAATATTCGGGTGGATACTGATCAATGCGAGTCATTATATTGACCAGCTAAAAGAAGAAGTACAGGTACAGGTTTACCTGCGAAATAATGTGGAAGCCGGGCAGGTCGATTCGTTGACGGACTTTATAGCAGCAAGACCATATACCAAAAGCGTTGAATATATAGATAAGGAAACAGCAAAAAAACGTTGGCTGGAGAAGGGTGAGGCTGATTTTTCGGAGTTGCTGGACGAAAACCCGTTGCCTGCATCTATCGATTTTTTTACCCGCAGCGCCTATGTACAGAAGGATAGCTTACTGATGATCAGCGAGGAGTTAAAAAACACCTCGGATATTATACAAAATATTGATTATCCGGCCACTATGGTGGAAGAAATGAGTCCAACCATGCGTTGGATCCTTATTGGCCTGGGTGTTTTAGCGACCGTATTCTCTCTTTTGTCTATTATTCTGATTGATAATACCATTAAGCTGGCGATGTATAGCAACAGGTTCCTTATCAAGACCATGCAGATGGTGGGCGCCACACGTGGTTTTATTTCTAAGCCCATGAATATCAGGGCCATTATCAATGGGGCTATCGCAGCGCTGCTTTCCATTGTACTTATATATATTATTATTATTCTTTTTGAAGCTTATCTTCCTTATCTAAGCGATCTGCGCGATAATAAAATGCTTATCATCCTGTTCCTTTTTCTTTTAGTACTGGGTATAGGAATCAGCCTTTTTAGTACTCATCGGAGTGTAATCAAGTACCTGAAGATGAGTTTAGATGATTTGTATTAAAGAGTGCCTGCCTGCTTCACTGGTTTTCTGCCAGGGAAGATAATAAGTTGTCGCGTTTGCAAATTTCCTTCATTTCAGCCGTTTGTCTTTTCCAACACAAAATGGAAGGGGTGGACAGTTCACTATTTGTAATTATATTGCGTCAGCTAAACTTGAAAAATGAGCGGAAAAAAGCCTTCAACTAATAACTTTTTCGGTAAAGAGAACTATGTCTGGATCATTGCCGGGATCGCAGTGATTGCACTCGGCCTGATACTGATGGCCGGAGGAAAAAGCGATGACCCGGACACTTTTGATCCTAACGAAGTGTACAGCTTTACCCGTATAACAGTCGCACCCATCCTTATCCTTATCGGGCTTGGAATGGAAATATTCGCGATTTTCCGTAAACCAAAGGCATAATGACCCTTTTTGAGTCAATTATAATTGCCATCATTGAAGGTATTACCGAGTATTTACCTGTTTCTTCTACCGGGCACATGATCATTGCCAGTAGTTTACTGGGTATTCACAAAGATGAGTTCACCAAATTATATGAAGTAGCCATCCAGTTAGGCGCTATTCTCGCTGTTGTAGTTCTATACTGGAAGAAGTTCTTCGACTTCAGTAAGTGGCAGTTTTATGTGAAGCTGATTATAGCAGTTATTCCCGCACTCATTTTGGGGAAGTTATTTTCAGATACCATCGATGCGATGCTGGAAAGCCCGACTACGGTAGCCATCTCTCTTTTACTGGGGGGCATTATTTTATTATTTATTGACAGGGCATTTATTAACCCTGCTATTGAACGCGAAGAAGATATTACTTATAAGAAAGCGTTTATAATTGGTATATGGCAGTGCTTAGCGATGATACCCGGCGTAAGCCGCAGCGCATCTTCAATAATTGGTGGTATGCAGCAAAGGCTTACACGGAAACTTGCGGCAGAGTTTTCTTTTTATCTCGCAGTACCCACCATGTGCGCTGCAACCGGATATAAATTAATGGAGGGATATAAAACGTTTACAACAGATCAGATCCAGTTATTGTTAATTGGAAATATCGTAGCGTTTATTGTGGCGATCGTTGCCATTAAATTTTTTATCGGATTCCTGCAAAAATATGGGTTCAGACTATTTGGGTGGTATAGGATCGCTGCAGGAATAATATTGCTTGTTCTTATCTGGCAGGGAATTATTGTAGAATAATCATTTATAATGTCAACCTCTTCAAAAAAGGTAATTAACGCCTGGTGCACTTACGATTGGGCAAACTCTGCCTATAACCTGGTAATTACGTCAACAATATTTCCGGCATATTACGAAGCTATTACAAAAGGCGGCATCGATAACGAAGTACGGTTTTTAGGCAGGGACTTTGTTAATACAGCCCTTTATAACTATGCGCTCGGTTTTGCATTTATTATCGTTGCGCTGATCTCCCCCGTTCTCACAGCAATCGCAGACACAAGAGGAAACAAAAAGAATTTCATGCGTTTCTTTTGTTTTATGGGCAGCCTCGCCTGTGCAGGTTTGTATTTCTTTACGCCAACTGAGGGTCCTGGCGGCACAATTACATTGAGTTCGGTTTCTCTTCATTTTGGTTTGTTATGTATGGTTATCTCATGCATAGGTTTCTGGGCCAGTCTGGTGTTTTATAATTCTTATCTGCCCGATCTTGTACCGGCGGCCTTACGCGACCGTGTAAGTGCAAGGGGATATACCTGGGGGTATATCGGCAGCGTGCTGCTACAGATCATTTGTTTTATCATTGTATTCTTTCCTGAAATGTTCGGATTGAATACTGAATTCGAAAAAAATTACATGCCCCCAAGAATATCATTTATCCTGGTAGGCATCTGGTGGTTCGGGTTTGCTTTAATTCCTTTTAAATATTTACCTTCTGGCAATATTAAGGTTCCTGTGAAAAAAAACAATGTGTTTAAAACAGGATTTGCGGAGTTAAAAAAAGTATGGGACCAGGTAAAACACAGAATCATACTCAAAAGATTTTTGTATTCATTCTTTTGGTACAGTGCAGGGATACAAACAGTTTTTCTCGCCGCTACACAATTTGGTGCCAAAGAACTGCACCTGCCAACACATAAGCTGATCGTTACTATAATGATCATTCAGCTAGTAGCTATTCCCGGCGCAATATTAATTTCAAGAATATCAGAGAAAGTTGGAAATATTCAGACATTAATCGGCACTGTATTTATCTGGGTGGCAGTTTGCGCAATGGCTTATTTTATCCATACAGATATTCAATTCTATATTTTAGGCGCCGTAGTAGGATTGGTGATGGGAGGGATTCAATCTCTTAGCCGCTCCACTTATGCGAACCTGATGCCAAAAACCGACGATACAGCATCATTTTTCAGCTTTTACGACGTAACAGAAAAAATTGCCCTTGTTATTGGAATGTTTAGTTTTGCTTACGTAGAGGAATTAACACGCAACATGCGTAATTCGGTATTAGTATTAATGATCTTCTTTTTTGTAGGAATGATATTTTTGATCTGGACCCTTATGTCCAAAAAATCACTTGCCAATGAACCTTCACGTAATTAATACAGGCTATTTTAAATTAGATGGCGGCGCTATGTTCGGTGTGGTGCCAAAAACGATATGGAACAAATCCAATCCTGCTGATGAAAACAATTTGTGCAACTGGGCAATGAGGTGTTTATTAATAGAAGATGGAAAACGATTAATATTAATCGACACAGGAATGGGCGATAAACAGGATGCAAAGTTCTTCGGTCATTATTATTTGAATGGAGAGGATACGCTCAACAAATCTCTTTCTGCTAAGGGTTTTCACCGCAACGACATCACCGATGTATTCCTCACTCATTTGCATTTTGATCATTGTGGCGGCGCTATCATCCGCGAGAGTGATAAACTAATACCTGCATTTCCCAACGCAGTGTATTGGAGTAATGAGAAACACTGGAACTGGGCCGTTAACCCTAATGACCGGGAAAAAGCTTCTTTCTTAAAAGAAAATATACTACCCATTCAACAATCTGGTCAACTTAAATTCATCAGCGAAATTGCCCATCCGCTCCAGGAAAGGGGTATCTCGGCGAATAGCAATACGAAGTTAGTTACAGAGCAGGCCCTGCCGTTCTCCATTAAATACGCTAATGGCCACACCGAATCTATGATGCTTCCTGTAATTACCTATAAAAATAAAACCATTGTTTACATGGCCGACCTGTTGCCATCCATTGGCCATCTTCCAATACCCTATGTAATGGCTTATGATATGTTTCCACTTACCACTCTCACTGAGAAAAAATCTTTCTTAACTGAAGCCATTTCTAACAATTATATACTTTTCTTTGAACACGATCCTGTTAATGAATGTTGTGAACTCATTCAAACAGAAAAAGGTATCCGGGCCGGGAATACCTTTAAATTAAATGAGTTGTAATTAATTATTTCAACGTAACCTTAGCTACCGCAATTTTACTTTTAGCCATTACACGGTCGTCTTTTCCTATAAGGTACATGCCATTCTCCACTACAGAACCGAGGCGCGGCATCGAAGTAGGAACGTCTGTATTGGTAAAAAACATTTTTCGTTTATACTTTCCTGTTAATTCATCAACCGTAAGCATAAAACAATCTGACTTACCGAACCGACGGGTAATTTTTACTTTTTGCCCGGGTTGCGTTACTACAGCATTTTTAGGATTATCATTAAATAATATCTGAATATTATTATTTGTCTGGATAGCGCCAAACCCCGCGTAGAATGGTCGGCCGGAACCATCAAAAAAACCAGCGTAGCTAAATCCTGAACCATAACCAACCTGTATCACTTCGCGCTGCAATTTTGGCAACACCTGCAACCATCCAATATTACCGCCTGCATCAATTTTACACATCAACAGATCACCGCACTCATACACCGCATAAGTAGTAGTAGTTGATCTGCCAGGCATCCCATTTACCCCCGGCGAATAGTTAGTGGTGGTGTAAGTATAGTAATGGTATTTTTCGGCAAGAATAACCAATCCATTATCACTTGTATAAAATATATTACGGAACTGCATATATTTTGAAAATGCATCTCCTTCATTTTTTATTTTATCGAGCTTTTCTCTTTCTTTTCTTTCTGCCTTACTTTCATTTTCATCTACCACATCATCGGTTGCATCATCGGCATCATTGGATAATAATGAATTATTAATTTGTTTTTCACTGGTCGAAATAACTTTGCCCGTATTGGCATCAATACGTTGCACCAGCATCCCATCAATAGTTTTTCCTTTCCGGCTATTATTATAAAATGCAGCAAGTATAAGGTCATTATTTTTTTCCTGCACCAGTTTTGTGCTGGTTAACCATTTGCCGTTGATATTGGTATTGAATTCCACCTGCTGTTTACCTTGTTCATCGTATAAGCGGATATTATAATTTGCAAAATCAAGGAATTTATCCTTCTTTTTTTTGCCTTCCTGGTATTCATACATACGGCCCACCAGGATTATTTTTTTATTGATCGTGTACAATACATCTTCAAGTTGAAATGTTTTCTGATCGAATTCATTTCTTATGGTAACGGCTTTCGCAGTTGCTTTCAGGGATTTATTGAATTCCTGTACTTTATACTCATTTTTTTCTTTTCCTTCTACACTGCTTACAACTACCATATTGGTGCTGTCGGCATTATAAGTGATCTTATAATTTATTACATCTCTTTTTTCTTCTTTTTGGAAGGTAATGAGTGGTGTCCAGCTACCAGCCAATTCACCTGAATTTTTATTAAGTTCAGCGCCGAAAATATCAAGTATTTTTTCTTTTTTATTGTATTCAGATGCGAAGAGGTATAGTTTATCCTGCAGCACAAAGAGCTGTACAAATTCTTTTCCTTTTAATTCTTTATTGAAGTCGTTACGATATACTTCATTCAGGTTCTTATCTAATTTTACAAGCGTTGCTGAAGTACGGACGGTGGCCCCTATCACAAAATAGCTTTTCAGCGCCAGGTGCCCTTCCTGTAGGTAAACCCCACTTTTATCGGAATAAATCACCTCAAGGTCGGTGCTACCCCTTTTCAGTTTAAATTCTTCCCCCCAGGTGATTTTAGGCGTTTGGGCAAGCGTGCAGGTACAAAAAATAAGACCGGCGAGTAAAAGATTCCAATTCTTCATAGGAAAATAAAATAGAGTTTGGCTATAATGATAATAAATATTTCCAGGGTCACAAAATACAGGATTTCTTTAAAATCAAAAAGCCCTCTCATTTTCTGAAAGGGCATTCTGCATAAAAAGATTTAGGAGCTGGTTAGTGCCGGGTTCAAAACTAGGGATCAAAATCAGGGCCTTAACGATGTAGGGTTCACAGGTTGATTGTTTTTAGGGATTTAATCCGTTTAATAATGCAAAGATGTATCTATGTCGAATAGTTACAATGAATTTTTAAGTGAATGTTTACCTAATACCTGATAATACTAATAGGGGTAAAAGGAAACACTTAGCGGCAAAATTCCCTGCCCGGTTTTTCTGCTTAACTACCTGGAAGTGTTACGCGCGGTTTTCAAGTATCAGACTGGTTATCTTATTATGCAGATCCTCGGGGCGGAAAGGCTTATGTATATAGCCTATAAAGCCTTTTTTAAGCAGATCGTTTTCCATGTTTTCGTACACCGCGGCAGTAAATGCCATCGCAGGAACAGAAGTGTTTATCTTTCGTATTTCCTGTAAAGCTGATGGCCCGTCCATTTCAGGCATTTCCAAATCTATCAACATCAAATCGTATTTACCTCTTCTGAATTTCTCCACCGCTTCACGGCCATTCGTAGCTTCTGCCAGTTCAATACCCCATTTGCCCATGAACCTGCGCGCAATCGACATATTCACTTTGTTATCTTCTGCAATTAATATTCTCACTCCTTCCAGCGATGCAAGTTGTTTAGTATCCTCCTGCACATATAACTTATTATCCTGGTTAATTCGCAACTCAATTGTAAAGAAAAATTCGCTGCCCTTACTCTCCTGGCTCTTCAACATTAATTCACTATTGAACATATTAATTAACCGTTTACTGATGGTTAATCCTAATCCTGTACCTCCAAATTTTCTTGTGGTGTCAATGTCTGCCTGGGTAAAGCTCCGGAATATTTCACGATGTTTATTTTCAGGAATGCCAATACCTGTATCTTTCACTACAAACTGAATCGTAGATTTTTCAGATGTAGAATATAATTGTTTTGCTGTCAGGCTGATACTTCCTTTTTCTGTAAACTTAATCGCATTAGATAATAAATTGCTCAATATCTGGTTCAACCTCGTCTCGTCAGTAAACATTTCATTATCCAGATGGATGTCTATTGCCGTATGAAAATTTAAGCCTTTAGCCTGCACCTGTCCTGCAAACTGGCTGATAATTTTATTCATGAATTGCATAACATTCACGGGTCTTTCTTCCAGTTTCAGTTTTCCTGCTTCTATTTTATTATAATCGAGAATATCATTCACCAACACCATCATGTGTTCCGATGAATATTTTAATATATCGAGATTCGATTTCTGATGGGGTAAATAATTTTCTTCTAATAATAAATTACTGGCGCCGATAATACCATTCAATGGTGTACGTAACTCATGGCTCATATTCGATAAGAACCTCGACTTAGCATTTGCCGCCACTTCCGCCTTTTTCTTCGCCTTAATTAATTCAAGTTCTGTTTTCTTAAGATTGGTATTCTCCTGTATAATTGCATCTTCATGATCTTTATTGATTTTTAATATCGCATAAGAAAATGTGAGCGTGAGCGTAATAGCAATGGATAAATTACTTGTGTATAATTTTTTATACATCAAATCACTAATCGTTTGTATTGTATTATTTGTTTCCGGGCTGATATTTAAACATATCAGGGCAGATAATAATGTTACAGAGTAAGCAAATAACCATCCCTTAAAATGCCTGCCTATACTTACTACAAATGTCAGCACCAGGAAATAAGGAAAATAAAAAAGATAGGTGCCTCCTTTTAATCCTTCAACATAACTAATAATAATTAAATAGAGATTAAGATTGATAACAGAAATGATCCTGCCGGCCTCCAGTTTTTTCCTTGAGTTGAACCAATAAGCCAAAAGAAAAAAATAAGCGGATGTAATATTGATCAGAGCGCTGATATACAGGCTGTAAAAGAAATAAATAAATACCGAAAAGAAATTTATTAATAAGGCAAGAACAACAAACTGGTTAAGACGTAATATCTTCTTTCTCTGCTCTTTAGATACTTCTCCCTCAAGCCCGGAGTACAAAATATCCTGGTAAATTAACCGGCCCCAGTATAATAATTTCTGGATCATTGAGTTATTGGATTGTTACTTTAACGGTAATTCCATTAATCTATTACCTATATGAGCCATCAATCCATATCCAAAAACTTCGTTTTTAACGATAAAATCGATAAAGCGTTCATTTTCAGTCTATACGAAGACGACTACCGTTATATCTCTGAAATATTCGGCACATCTCTTGAAAGTTTTGAAGATGACCTGGGGCAGGTGGAAGAATCCTTTCACTCCAATAACCTTCCCAATCTTAAAAAAGCGGTTCATAAAATAAAACCAGTATTTGGATTCACGGGGCTGCTTGATCACCAGGAGAAAATCGGGCTTTTTGAACAGCAGGCTGCCACGGCCGGTAATATTGAAGCCGTATCGCATGAGTTTGATGAATTGTTGAAAGTGATACGCGATGGGAAAAGAATAATAGAAGATGAATACAGAAGACTAAGCGATTTTATTTAATAATGACCGGAGTTATAATAGAAGACCTGAAAGTTGCCGCCGACTACCTGGCAAAGTGCTGCGAAAAAAGCGGTATGGTTAAAGTATTGGGGCATTTCCCTGATGTACCCAGCGCACTTGAATTTTTAAACAATAATACTGTGGACCTGTTGTTCCTTGATGTAGAAATGCCTGGCGCCACCGGCTTCGATTTACTCGACAATATCGCTTATAAACCCAAAGTTATTCTCACTACTTCTAAAGAAGAATATGCATATAATGCATTTCAATACCACGTCCAGGATTTTTTAAAGAAACCGTTTACGTACTTAAGGTTTGTTGAAGCTCTCGAAAAAGTAAGCGCTGCGGAGGAGCGAAATAGTAGCAGCAGAAATAAAGAAGAAGGGTCTGCTAAAAGCGCTGATGATTTTATTTTTATAAAATCCGACAATAAATTAATCCGCCTTAATTACGATGATATTTTATATATCGAAAGCATGAATAATTACGTGCGCTTCGTTACTGCAGATAAGAAATACACTACACTTAATACATTAAAGAATATAGAAGAAAAAGTGAGCAAGGAGCATTTCATGAAAGTGCACCGCTCTTACCTGATCAACCTGCATAAGATCAATGATATCCGCGAAAACGACCTGTATATAAACAATATAGAAATACCTATCAGTAAAGGCATGAAACCAGAAATACTGAGAAAACTTACCATTTTATAAAACGGTCACTTTCTGAATCTCGAAATGATCCAGATAACAATGACTACTACCACGGCTACAAGTATCAGCCCGGACCATACGCCAGCCTTAAAAATACTTCCAATGGCCTCACATGAAGTAAGAGAAAATAATAATACAGCTATAAAAGGTAATAGTACATAATTGTTACGTTGCATATCAATGTTTTAAAAAAGTATGCAAAAACCAAACCTGCTGTGTTTATATTAATTTTTAATCTTAACGAACCTGTCAGTCAATCTCAAAATCGGCCGGTTGAAAACCACAAGCATCAGCCCAATAAGTATTTTAACCGCCGACATAGCCGCATAACTGATATCCGGCCTTACCATACGCACATATAATTTTCTTTCCTGGATATAATATACTGCGTGACGGAAAAATTCGGGTATTTCACTAACTACCATATACCCTCCAATAATCACAATGGCAGATTTCATTATAACCGTCCTGTCTATACGCAGATCAACCTGTCCTGAAAAGTTCTTATCGAGTTTTAAAAGATTTATTAGGCTGTCTGTACGAAAAATCAGCATGCAGGTAAACAGGCTATATAAAACCAGTGGTGGAATAGTTACTCCGAGATTAAAATACCCTTCATTTGCCGAAGCATATTGAGGCAAATAGACGAGAACAGAAAGTAAGCGGGAAAATGCTTCCAGGATGTCTCTGATAAAAAAAATTCCAATAATTTTAAGAATGAGATTGAACAGACTTCTGACTTCCATATGACGGATAAAGATAAGGCTATTGAACTAAAAATTCGATCGCACCCTTATTGGGCCTGATCGAGATTTTACCCGGTTTTTGGGGTTCAATAAGTTCGTCATCAATATGCAACAGCTCTGCCTCTGTATCAATGGAAATTTCACGGCCTTTTACAATCAGGGGGATATAGGTTTTTTCTTCCCCGTTTATTTTATGAGATATATAGCTTGCAAATTCTTCACGCTGGCCCTCAGGAATAAGCACCACTTCAAATTCACCATCACCCGGATCTGAATGAGGAGAAAGGCCCATATTAGGGCCAATAGATGAAATATTCATTACTTCAGCCATCAGGTATCTGCCGGTATGCTCCATACCATCGATAGTGATCAAAAATTCATGAGCCTTATGGCTGAGGATAATATTGTGTAGCCGCTGTTGAGCCTCCTTTATTTCATCTTCGGGCGTTTCCGCATTTTCCACAGGATTTTCTTTCATCAGTTTCATTAATTCCGGGAATATACCATAGCCGAAACTTTCAAGAAACAGCATTTCGTCTTCCAGCCCTTCTACACTTCCGGTATCGAATTTTTTCTTTTTGTTTTTATCGAGGTTACTGATGATTTCTTTTGCATGACCATTGATATTCAATGCTTTAGAAATATTATTAGCCGTACCCAGCGGAAGCAGGGCAAGAAGTGGATTTTTCCCCTCTTGTTTACTGAACAATTTAACAACAACTTTTCTTACGGTACCGTCGCCGCCGGCAAGTATCAAAAAGTCGACATCATCATCCATCTCTTTCCATCCCTTTTCCTTCGTAGATGAATATCCACATTCGTATCCCTGGGCCTCTACTATGGCAATCAGTTCTTTTTTAGTATACTCTCCTTTACCGGCATTTGGGTTGTGTAGTATCTGGGCTTTTTTCATGTAAGATGTTCTTAATAAAAAACGTACCACATAAATCCCCTGTAGTCTTTCATCAGGTTTATCGACCCAGGACCCCCTTTTTCAAAGGAGTAAGTGCAGACGGTGGCATAGTTATGTTATCTGTTGGTACTATGAAAATACTGATAACCAATGATGATGGTATTTACAGTCCCGGAATAATGGCACTAGCCAGGATCGCTTCCGATTTTGGGGAAGTAAGAGTATTTGCCCCTGATGTGGAACAAAGCTCGATGGGGCATGCTATTACACATTCGCGGCCGCTTACTATTAAACCATCTCCCATAACGTTTGAAGGAATGGAAGCCTATAGGGTAAATGGTACACCAGCCGATTGCGTGGCCCTGGGCACCCACATGTGGGAACATACCGATGTAGTGCTTTCCGGAATCAACCTGGGGCCTAACCTCGGAAATGGGATATGGCACTCAGGTACCCTGGCCGCCGCAAAACAAGCCACTTTATTGGGTATAAAAGGAATCGCTTTAAGCACGCCCGTTCACGGAACGGAGCCGGATTTTAAAGTATTGAGAAAACATATACATGCCACCCTTAATCTATTATTAAAAGATAATAAACCCGGATTATATAATGTGAATTTTCCGCCTGCACCAGAGGGGCTCGAATGGACAAGGCAATCTGTTCGTCAATACGATGGATATGTAATACCAGGCAAAGATCCTATGGGAAGAAATATATTCTGGATATCTGTAAAACCACTGGAGAATGCAGAGGCAGGAACAGACCGGTGGGCAATGGAAAATAATAAAGTATCTATTACCCCGCTTCGACTTGATTTAACCGATGAAAAACATTTAAAACAAATACAGTCTACTCTCTCTTTAACTTAAATCTTAAATCGGCCTTAAGCCATGCCTGGTCTCACACTTTGAAAAAGGGAGATCGGGGACTTACACAGGAACAATATCCACAGGGCGATTTATTATTACCTTCGCCGTATGGGAGTGATGCGAAAACTGGCAGAATACCTTTATCTGAAGAAGCGGGATCCAAATGAACCGGCAACACAATGGATGAAATACATGCACGGCATTAACAGGTTGTCGCTGTTCATGTTTTTAATTGCTATAATTATTGTAATAATAAAACTGATCAGGAAGTAGTTCTCATATACTGAACGATGCTTTTTGCTGCTTTAGCAGAAGCGTGTCCACCTTCGCTTAATAATTTCCTGAGGTCGGCATAATCTTTTTTCACTGCATTAATTACCTGCTGATCTTTTAATATTTTATTCAGCTCAACCTTAATATTCTCAACGTTCATTTCATCCTGGATAAGTTCTTTTACAATTTCCTTATCCATAATTAAATTAACCAGTGAAATATATTTCACTTTTATTAATCGTTTGGCGATCTGGTAAGAAATACTCGATCCCTTATAACAAACCACCTGCGGCACGCCAAACAAAGCCGTTTCCAATGTAGCCGTTCCCGATGTAACCAATGCTGCTTTTGAATTCAATAATAAGGAATATGTTTTATGCCGGATTGATCGTACATTATTATACCCTGAAATATATTGTTCGTAAAACGAATCATCGAGTGAGGAGGCTTTTGCTATTACGAATCTGTATTCAGGGAAATATTTACTTACCTCAAGCATTACCGGTAATTTCTTATCTATTTCCTGCATGCGGCTGCCTGGTAATAATGCAATGATATTTTTATCGTTTAAAGGAGAAAAACTCGCATCCGGCGTTGTGTCAATATCATTCTCTGCATTATCTACAACCTCTGCTAAAGGGTGCCCCACATATTCCACTTCAAAATTCCACTTCCTGTAAAATGCTTTTTCGAAAGGAAGGATCACGAGCATTTTATCTACATTCCTTTTGATCGTTTTTACCCTGCTTTCTTTCCATGCCCATACCTGCGGCGAAATATAATAGATTACCCGTATTCCTTTTTTCTTTGCCCATTCAGCAATACGCAGATTAAATCCAGGGTAATCGATTAAAATAATTGCATCCGGCTTATAAGAGAGAATATCTTTTTTACAGAGATTCAGGTTTTTATATATAGTCCTGATATTTTTAATCACTTCAATAAAACCCATGAAAGCAAGGTCGCGGTAATGTTTTACAAGGTGTGCGCCTGCGCGTTCCATAAGTTCACCACCCCAACAACGGAAGTCGGCAATATTATCCAGTTTTTTTATCTCCGCGATCAGGTTGCTCCCATGAAGGTCTCCCGATGCTTCACCTGCAATAACATAATAATTCATCGTAACATAAATTAGATAATAAATTTCAGGAGCAGGGTCATGATGGCGTAAACAAGCGTAACAGCGAAAATACCTTTAGCTGTTTTATCCCGGTGCGAATTAATATAGATCGTAAACAACGCAATATTTAACACAAGGCAGGGAACTGAAATAGCGGTGATCTGGCCCTTATTCATTCCAATAAAATCAAAAAAATCTCCCACAGTAAATAAGGGATAGAATTTCACAAGATAATATACTGCCAGGCTAAGGATAGGTCCAATAAAACCCAGGATAAGGCCGAGTTTTAAATTATCGCGTTTAAGCATAGTTTCAAATTTAAGCAAAACCGCCAATCCCCGCCACCCTAAGGGTGAACATGCCAGCAGGTTGATCATTCTGCTGCGTACAGGGGCAGGTTAGAACTTCCAGTTTTTTTCTAGTTTAGCTTTCAGTACATAATTGGTCATATCAAACTGCACAGGTACAATACTTACATAATTATTTTCAAGCGCCCACACATCTGTATCTTTTCCTTTATCAAAATTCACAAATTCACCAGTGAGCCAGAAATATTTCCTTCCATGAGGATCATCTCTTTCCAAAAAATCTTCTTCATATTTAGCATAAGCCTGCCTGCATAATTTCACTCCTTTAATTAATTTATCATTGACGGCAGGAAAGTTTACATTTAAAATAGTATGCTTATCAAGCTTTGTTTTGAGCATTTTTTCCACGATCATTCTCGCATATTTTCTTGCCGCAGAAAAATCAGCCTCAATACTGTAATCCAGTAAAGAAAATCCTATAGAAGGGATACTTTCTATTGCAGCCTCAACAGCGGCCGACATGGTACCTGAATAAATCACATTAATAGAATGATTGGCCCCATGGTTGATACCACTCAAACAAATATCCGGTTTGCGGTGAAGCACCTTATCTACTGCCAGCTTTACACAATCAACCGGCGTACCGGTACACTGGTAGGCTTCGATATCATCAAAGACCTGTACTTTATTAAGCCGCAAAGGATGGCCTATAGTGATAGCGTGTCCCATGCCCGACTGGGGTTTATCGGGCGCCACCACCACGATTTTACCCATATCTTTTACAGCTTCAACAAGGTTGCGAATACCAGGAGCGGTTATACCATCATCATTGGTAATAAGAATGACCGGAAGGTCTTTCTTTTTAGCTTTAGCTTTTGCCATAAGTCGTAAAAGTAAGGCAAAAAACATACCTTTGCACCCGGTTAAAAAAATCAATATGGCTGGGCAGTTAAAAGAAGTAAGAAACCGTATTAAGTCGGTACAAAATACACAGCAGATTACCAAGGCGATGAAGATGGTGAGTGCGGCAAAACTCAGGAAGGCGCAGGAGGCCATCCAGCAGATGCGTCCCTATGCTAAAAAACTACAGGAAGTACTTAGTAATATCGTGAGCTCTTCGGAAGGCGATCTGGGCAACAATCTGGCGGTGGAAAGGCCGGTAGAAAATGTTCTTTTAATTGTTATTACCAGCGACCGGGGACTATGCGGTGCTTATAACGCAAATGTTATCAAAATGGCGAAAGCCGTGATTGCTGAAAAGTTTGCTACCCAGGCGGCTAAGGGCAATGTTGAATTGTGGACCATTGGTAAAAAAGGATACGAGCATTTTACGAAGAACAGGTTCAGGGTCGATCCCCAGTTCAAGGACATATTTCTGCACCTGAATTTCGAGACCGTTCAGGCGGCTTCGCAGGCAGCTGTAAAATCTTTTGAAGAGAAGAAATATGACAGGGTGGAGATCGTGTACAGCGAATTCAGGAATGCCGCAACCCAACGCTTTGTTTCTGAAAGGTTCCTGCCCATCCCCAAGGTTGAACCTAAGGAAGGAACTAAAAAAGCAGATTTTATATTTGAGCCTTCACGCGAAAAGCTGATCGCCGAGCTCATGCCTAAAATATTAAATACACAGTTGTATAAAGCGGTGCTTGACGCAAACGCATCTGAACACGGGGCAAGGATGACCGCAATGGATAAAGCAACCGAGAATGCTAACGAATTGCTGAAATCATTGAAGATTTCCTACAACAGGGCGCGTCAGGCGGCTATCACAACCGAGCTTACAGAGATCGTGAGCGGAGCCGCAGCATTACAGGGATAATAAAATTAAAAATATTGATACCAGATAGTTCAGGAAATATGATAGTGAAGTACCTGTTTTCAGTTTTAACTTTTAACTTTTAACTTATTCATGGAAATCGGTCACATCATACCTCATATTGAAGCTTTATTGTTTGCGAGTGATAAGCCACTTACACCTATCGATATTACTGAACTGATCAATAATGCCTTCGGGTTCATGGAAGATAAAATTACCATGGAACAGGTACAAACAGCAATGGAAGGTATTGTTGAAAAATATTCAGCTGAATTTTATCCGTTTGAATTAAGAGAAAGCGGCGGCGGCTGGCAGTTTCTCACTAAAAAAGAATTTCACAAGACCGTTGCCCAGTTAAATGGCGAAAAATACCTCAAACGTTTATCTACTGCTGCACTTGAAACGCTGGCGATCATAGCTTATAAACAACCAATCACTAAAGCCGATATTGAAGCGATCCGTGGAGTAAGCTGCGATTATTCTATCCAGAAACTACTGGAAAAAGAATTGATTGTTATTACAGGTCGAAATGAAAATCTCCCAGGCAAGCCTCTCGTTTATAATACATCAAGAACATTCATGGATTATTTCGGAATTAATTCGCCAAGTGATCTGCCTAAGCTGAAAGAAATATTTACCGAATCATTGGTTGATCCTACTCTGGTAAATATCGTACCCACTGAAGAAGTTTCCGAAGACGCCGCTGCCATTGAAGACGGAGAATTTCCACTGGTAGTAACAGAGAACGGAGAATTACTGGAAGAAACTGAAATTGAGGCCCAATCCGTAATGGAAGACCCGGAAATTACAGGGGAAAATATTGAAGAAGAGCAAATTGAAGAGCCCGATGAATCCGAAGACGCTGAGGAAGATACCGAAGAACCTGGCGAAGAGAAAGATCCAAACGATCAGAAAGAAGAAAATTAACATGTCAGCACTCTCCACCGAATTTCTTTTAGACCTAGGTAACCGTTATGGTACCCCGCTGTATGTGTACGACGCCGAAAAGATCAAATCACAGTTTGAAAAATTAAGGAGCGCATTCAGCAGCTTTGATGCAACAATATTTTATGCATGCAAAGCGCTGACCAATATCAATATACTGAAACACATTAATAATATTGGTTGTAATGTTGACTGCAGCTCATCCAATGAAGTATTACTGGCATTACATGCCGGGTTCCCCGCACATCGTATATTATATACCTCGAATAATATTTCTTTTGAAGAATTACAGGAAGTAGCATCGCATGGTGTGAATATTAATATTGACAGTGTTTCTAATCTCAGAAAATTTGGTCAGAAATATGGAAGTACATATCCCGTGGGAATAAGATTGCGACCAAATATAATGGCTGGAGGGAATCTGAAAGTATCCGTTGGTCATGACGCAAGTAAATTTGGTATTCCCCTGGAGAAAATCGATGAGGTGCACCAGGTAATTAAAGATACAGGGGTTATAATTAAAGCGCTTCATATTCATACCGGCAGCGACATAAAAGATGTTGATGTGTTTTTACAAGGTGTTGACATATTATTTAAAATATCAAAACAATTTGATACGCTTGAATGCCTGGATCTGGGTGGAGGGTTTAAAGTAAAATATAAATCCGATGACATTGAAACGGATATTGAATTATTAGGAAGAAAACTGGGGGAAACAATTCAGACGTTTGAGAAATCATCTGGTAAAAAATTAAAACTCTGGTTCGAACCAGGTAAATTTATAGTGAGCGAGGCCGGATATTTTATCTCGAAAGTGAATGTTATCAAAGAAACAGCTAATATTACCTTTGTAGGATTAAATACAGGATTAAACCATTTGATCAGGCCGATGTTTTATGATGCCTGGCACACAATAGAAAATATCTCTAATCCTTCAGGGCCAAAAAAGAGATATAATATTACCGGCAATATCTGCGAGACGGATACATTTGCTACCGACCGTGAAATAAATGAGATTCGCGAAGGCGATTATCTAATATTTAAAAATGCCGGTGCGTATTGTTTTGAAATGTCTTCTAATTATAATTCCCGCTATAAGCCGGCAGAGATTCTTGTAGAACATGGACAGCCAAGAATAATTCGCAAAGCGGACGTGTTCGATGATTTGTTACGTAATCAAATAATATAAACTACTGTAGGGTTATTGTCGTGCAACAACGCACCGGGATCAACCGCCCAACCCACTGAAGAAGATAGCTCCAAAATAAAAAAGCCGCCAGAAAGGGCAGCTTTTTTAAATAATTACAAAAAGGGTCTCAACTGGGTACGAATTAGAAATAAATTCTATTGTACGTTACTGGTTTTTCTCGAGGAGACTGTGGTTCGTTTCATGATACTGGATTAATACGATCTAACTGATGGCCTTCAGCAAGGTATTGGATTAAATTCCCCTGTCTCGCCTCAAGAGAGGCCCCCTTTTTAAAGGGGGTGGACAAGGGTTAGGGATTATATATAAAGAGTTTTTAATTTTTTAAAAAAACCAGACCTCTGGAAAGAGGTCTGGATCCGAAATCGAAATCCTAAAATAAAATCTAACTTATGAAAATGACTATGTTACCTGTCAAAACTTTTATATCGTTTTTATTTTGTCTCATTTGCTAATACAAAGATGTAAAACGAATTCCGGGCATGCATCTTTTTTTGGTAAACAGGCAGAATTTCTTGGTGAATCGACCTTTTTTGAGGGTTAACCAAAAAAATAACCAGGAAAAAAGGCAACTCCTTCCCTGGCCACAATAGAATAGTAATAGGATTATTATCTATTAACTACTTGATTATCAATAAATTATTATTAGCTTTTAACCAAAAGCCTGTTGATGGCTGTTATGGTGATTCACCACTGCGAATTGTTTACCTATGGTGTAGGCGCCTTTATCTTTTGCCATGGTTAAAATAAATATGCCGTTACCTATTTATAGTTGATTCGCTACCTGCAAAATAATATAGAACTCAAAAAGTTCTTGTTACCTATAGCAAGCGAGTTATCGGGCAGACAAAATCCAGGTATTTATTTGCAATGGCTTTCACGAGATCAAAAACAGGATCATTTATTAGCCATCAGAAAACAGGCTTTTAATTTAAAATTTTTTTTACCAGGAGAGTGATTTGGTTTAGCATGTACCTGTTTCTATTTTTCAGCTTAACGTTATATTCGCGCTCAGCCGTAATGGGTATTTCCTGAGGAATATATTCTGCATGCCAGAATACCAACACGCTATCTTGTTGTTGAACAGGAATATAATAAATACCATCTGCCTGAGAACCCGAAAAATATTTTTTCCCTTTGATCTGTACAGATACTCCTTCTAATGGAAAACCGTCGGTACCGGTAACGAGGCCTGTTAAGATACGCGGTTGCTGTTGGGCCGATGCAGTTGTTACAATCGAGAAAATTAACAACAAAAATGTAATTCTCTTTTGCATGTGGCTGGTTTGAAATGATCAATTATGATTAAATACCATCAATTCATCGATATTAATAAAGCGCAGGTACGGCTCAACAAAATATTCATCCGTAAATACCTTAGTTACTGATTTGGGAATAGATTCATTAACTGAAGAAAACTCCCACAATATTTCAACAAAAAAATCATCGACGGCGTACAGATAAAACCTATCACCACCAAATGGCCGGTCAGCTATTATTATTCCATAATAATGTACATATTGTAACTGATCAGATTTTGCAATTTTTAAAAATATGTCGATGGTCATATTTCAATTTGTGTCAGGTAAGAATCAAACACTTTGTGGTTACGGGCGGAGTCGAACCACCAACAGGAAGTTATTCCAGCCTGCCAACCAGGAGCGTAACACTTGTTAATTATGCTGTTTTTAGTTGTATTGAAGACATTGACGGATAAACAGTCAATGGAAGGATATCATTTTTCTGACAAACAAAAGAAGACGGCGCCACTGAATTGATCAGCCATACATTACCACCAATTGTACTTCCTTTTCCAATAATTGTATTACCGCCCAGAATAGTAGCATTTGCATAAATAATTACATCATCTTCAATAGTAGGATGACGTTTGCCCTGTTTATGATCAGCATCAACTAACCCACCTAACGTTACTCCCTGGAATATTTTTACACGATCGCCTAAAACAGCGGTCTCACCTATAACTATACCTGTGCCATGGTCGATAAAAAATGATTCGCCAATTATTGCGCCCGGATGAATATCGATTCCCGTTCGTCGATGCGCATATTCTGTAAATAAACGTGGAAGTGTTTTTGCTTGCTGTTCGTGCAATGCATGTGCCCAGCGGTACACCGCCACAGTAAAGAACCCAGGATAAGCAATAAAAACTTCCTGTAGAGAATTAGCCGCTGGATCAAAATCAGCGATCGCCTGTGCATCTTTTAATAATTGCTGATAGAGTTCCGGAAGCAAAACAAAAAAAGCATCTGATATATTCTGCGACTCTTTAGCATTATGATGTACATCACTTAACAAACTAGCCAGGTACCAATGCAAATGATCAAACTGCCTTTGAATATCTGCTTTTTCAGGTGGACGAAGATCACGTGAAAGGAATAAAAAAGCAAACAGTTCGTTGACAAACTCTTCTACCGATTCCTGGTCGGGATAAACGTGCTGCGCACGCTGCAACAGAATCTGTTGCAATAATATCTGGCTCATAAAACTATTTTATATAGACATACAGGGTTGACAATACAAACATACAAACAAAATCCTATTATCCTACTAATATGGTAGACTATTTAAAATAATTTTATAGATTTGCCCTGAAAACGCAAACATCAATCACACTATGCATCTTAATTACCTGGCATTTGCCGTGCCTTTGTTTGCCGGGCTGATCGGCCTGGAAATACTGATAGCCAAAAGAAAGAAAAAGAACTATTTCAACTTTTCAGCGTCTATCGCCAATATTAATGTAGGAATAGCGGAACGATTACTCGATGTGTTTATAACAGGAGTATTCTTTTTTGTGTATGATTACCTGAATAAACATTTTGGCATATTTGATATTAAACCCTCTCTTCTTCTATGGATAGCTTTATTAATTTGTACAGATTTTACCTGGTACTGGTATCACCGGCTGGCGCATGAAGTAAATATTTTCTGGGCCGCGCACATTGTACATCACCAGAGCGAGGATTTTAATTATACAGTTTCGGCGCGTATCACTGTTTTCCAGGCAGTTATACGAACGGGTTTCTGGTGCATACTACCTATTATTGGTTTTCCTGCAGAAATGATCACGGGTGTTTTATTGGTGCATGGCCTTTACCCCTTCTTTATTCATACACGCCTGGTTAACAAACTTGGTATCCTTGAATATATCATGGTGACCCCTTCTCATCACCGTGTACATCATGGATCGAACCCTGAATACCTTGATAAAAATTATGGAGATGTATTTATTATCTGGGATAAATTATTCGGAACATTTAAAAAAGAAGAAAACGAGGTAGTGTATGGACTGACTCATCCATTAAAAAGCAATAGTTTTTTATGGCAGCATTTTCATTATTTTATGGAACTGGCAGTGGCCATTAAACAAACGAAAGGATGGAGAGCCAAAATTAAAATAGCATTTGGAAAACCCGACCTTGTTGATCCAAATATCAGAACAGGGCTCGAAAAAACGTTTAAGATAACTCATAACCAGGAGTCAGCAGGCAATTCCCTGAATAAGTATGTTGTGTTCCAGGTTATTACCAGTCTATGTGTTTTATTTATTTTTATTTTATTTGAACATAACCTGCATTGGGTGGAGCAGGTTTTAATTACCTTCTATATTCTTATTACACTAATCAATTGTGGAGCAATACTCGAACAGCGGCAATGGATATTTTATCTTGAATATGCAAGGGTATGGTTAGTATTGAGTGGATTGTTATGGCACCATCCCTCCTACGCCTTAACCGCTTTTATATTAATATTCCTTCTTACCAGCATCTATTATTTTTCTTCAATTCAGCAAAAGTATCTGAGGTGGGTGTATTAGTCATAAAAAATGCATCGTTTTTATACCATTAGCCCTAACAATATTCAATTTTTTTTCAGAATTGATTGGTACATTAGCTCATGAAAATCCTGGTGATCGAGGATGAGGAGGAGTTAGCTGCTTCGATTGGTCAATACCTGGCCGATGAAAATTACCTGTGTGAGTTTGCTGCCACTTTCAAAGAAGCTATTGACAAGATCGAAAGCTTTGAATATGATTGCATCCTGCTTGATCTCATGCTACCGGGTGGTGATGGTCTCAAAATATTAGTTGAAGATTTAGTCATTTCATTATAAAAAAACGCCTTGTCTCCGCTTAGATGAAAGAAAAAGGAAACAGGATAGGCTGACGACAGGTTCCATTTTGCAATAGAAGGCACATCTCTCTTTACGTAAAACATCTGTAATACCTCGTTGGAGACCAGGGAAACTGCGGACAAATTCATTGATCAAATAAAAGAGGGAATTTTGAAGACATTCTGAAGAAGCCCTACCCCTGACAAATAATTATGGTTTGGGATGCATAGCGGTTGGGGGATCGCCAAAGAATTTTCTGTACGCGTAGGTAAAGTGACTGATGTTGCTATATCCTGATATAGCCGCCACCAGAGTAACAGATTTCCCTTCTTTCAAAAGCTGATTGGCCTTTACCATCCTGATCTGCTGGTAATACTTGTATAATGTCAGGCCGTGAACTTTCTTAAAAGCGTATTTTAATGTCGTTTCGTTTGTTCCTATGCTTGTGGCCAGGCATTTTATAGTAAACCTGCTACTATCAATATCTTCCATAAATTTTGTGGCCTTATTAATCAGGACCAACTCTTTCTCAGTAGCCACAGCATCCGAAAGGAATGTCTGAAAACTAACCTGCTCAAGTAATAAGGGAAGGAGTTCATGAATTTTGGCCTTAATGTATAACCCGGCAAGTCCGGGTACGGCAAACCGCTTATTAATCATTGAATAAACAAGCTGTTTAGCTACCGCTGTTACTGGCAAGGCATGAGCATTAATAGTTGCAAATTTATCCTGCTGAATATTATGTCTGAATACTTCCCATAAAGGATGCCCCATTGGAATCAGCAGGTCAGCCAAAGTTGCAGAAATATTAACCTGCAGGAATTCAGTTGACTCTGCCAAACCCTTTTTGAAAGAATAACCACAAGGTACACTATACAATTGCCAGTTCGGATGACCATTAAACACTATCAGTAATACTACAGGAAAATTGCCAGGTAAAATACTACGCTTTGCCTTCAACGATTTTTCGTAATAGATCTGCATTTGATCATCCTCGTACTCAAATTTTTTCGCTCCTGCCATAATTCCCCGCTAATAGTGTTTATTGTTCATAATTTAATATAATGCCATTAACAGATTGACATATGGTATCCAGGGAATTTTATGCTTATACTCCTCGCTTAGAAATGTTGCGGCAGCAAAAGCCTGGGCCGTATGCCCTGAAGGAAAAGAATTATAACCAGAGCCATCCGGCCTCAGTTGATGTGTTCCATACTTCATTAAAGAAACGGTGGCGATCATTATCAGTTCACCTTTAAATAAAATAGCGGTACGGGTATGCATGTCATTTTTAGATTGTACGCCAAAAACATCCAACACATAAGCAATAGCAATAGGTGAATATTGGAGATAGTTATCAATTTTTGTACTAAAACCAGGAATATGCTCAGCCCTTTCTTCAGCAATTTCATATTTGATCGATTCAGAAGAATTTCCATTTACAGAAAATCCTGAAACCATCAAAGCTAAAGGAACAAACAGCCGGCTACGGATATCGGGCTTACTAATATAACCGGAATCAACTACCTGCCCCTTTAAAACACATGCACCGGTTAAGAAAAATATAATTACCGCAGCCAGTATCTTCATTACGACGAATTTCAGGCATAATTACAGCCCAATTCTGCGGAAATTCTGAACTCCGGAATTCTTATTTTTTTCTTGCAGTAATGTTGATGGCTATCCCGATCTCCGGTCTGATCAACTCATCACCTAATGAATTTTCACTGCGATAATGCATTCCCCATTCTTTCCTGTTAATATAAAATTTAGGAGATATTGCAGTAACTAAAGAATCATCAACTTTTGATAAAGCAGCGAAGCTGATATTCTTTTCTATTCCTTTCAACATAAGATTACCTGAAACATTAACACTATCTGCACCTTTCTGAGTGATCGCGGTAATTACAAATTTTGCTTCGGGGAATTTGTTAACGTCAAAAAAGTCTTCACCTAATAAGTGCCTTGTTAACTTGCCATTTTTTGAACTTGTAGCAGGAATATCTTCTACAAAGATAGATTGAAGATTGAATTTGATTTCGCCCGATACGATAGAAGAGCTATCAACATTTACTTCGCCTTCAGATATTTTCAACGTACCATTATGTTCAGATTTCCCTAAAGACAGCCCTTCGTAACCTTCCCAGTTAAGCACACTTAATGTTGTATCAACGGTATAAGCGATCGTGTTTTTAAACGTTGTAACAGGAGTAACCGACTCAGTACTTGCAACTGTAGGCTTTAAACCTTCCCCACACGCAGAATAAACAATAGCCAATGAGGCAATTACAAATATTCTCATATTTATTTTATTTATTATTAGATGATGACTTATAGCTTTTTTCTTTCGTAAACTTAAACTGCAATGTTAAATACCAGTTACGAATGTCGGCCGGTAATATACCGGGACCAGGGTAGCCATCCGCTCTTCTGGTAAAATATTTCGTGTCAGTAATATTATTAACCCCGCCATATATAGTAAATTTTTTCCAGTTATAACTTAAACTCAGATCCATCACATTAAATGCGGGAATAGCGCCATCAACAGCCGTGGGTGTTTCTTCAGCATTGGTAGCATCTGAATATTGTTTCGACTGATAAGAGAACTGGTAGGTAACATTAAATTTCTGATCACCGAATGATAAACCCGATCTAAATAATGCAGGCGGAACATTTTCAACAAGATTACCATCAAATGCGCTATTCTTTGAATCCATATACCGCGCATTAATAAGCGAGAGACTTGTATAAACCACCAGTTTATATTTTGCCTGCGAGCCCGTAATTGGTTTTAATATATCCCCCTCCAGCAACAATTCCATTCCCAGGTTACGGCTATCAGATACATTAGTGCGCAATCTATAGGTCATAAAACTGGTGTCGCGTACAAATATTGAACCTATCCTATTATTATATCTCAGGTAAAAAAAACTTGCATCAAGATATAGCCAGTTCTTATAATTACCCCTGAATCCTGCGTCGATATTATATCCTGTTTCATCTTTAAGATCAGGGTCTACACGTGCATTTGCATTCAATACACGCAGATCATTAAAATTAATAGACCGGTAATTCTGTGAAATATTAGCATACAGTTCTGTACCATTATCGAACTTCCAGGCCGTACCAATCCCCAGCAATGTAAATGATCTTGGATTCGACTTTTCTTCCATGATCTTTTCACTGGGGATAAAAATATTCTGTTTGTAATAATAGCCCGACGCTTTTGTGTCTATAAATTCGTAGCGGATACCTGGTGTAATGCTCCATTCACGCGTTATCTGAAATATATTTTCAGCAAATAGTGCTGTGTTTTTTCCAGGGAATTTAAACGATGATTTATCGGGTTCTGGTCCCAGGAAAGTAAAATCAGCATCTCTGCCGTCACTGGCATCGCCCTGTTTACGATTGGTTAATCCTTTGTACGCTCTTGCACCTACAAGAAATGTGCTTTTTAGATTTCCTGATAATCTATACTGATGAATAAATCTTAATTCAGAACCGTAGTTATTATACCTGTCCGCCATATAATCTCTGTTGCCGCCATTATCGGGCCTGTTGATATAAGATAATATACCCAGCGCCTGTCTTCCACCCTGTAGTGTATATGTGCGCCAGTTAAGTCTTGTATTTTCGGAAAATAAATAATCCATTTTTAGGGCAATGAGGTTCCAGTCTACTTCGAACCAATTTCTTTCTCTTACCGAAATTGACGGATCTTCATAGAACTGGTCGTCTGTTAACCCGCCGGGCTGTTGAGCCAGGTATTTCATTAATGTATATTCGGCCGTTACTTTAAATT
>CAYLVR010000029.1:0-26361 GCA_964387165.1 uncultured Chitinophagaceae bacterium
AAACAGCAGAATCGGTTATTCGTTTTCAAAATACCCGTAATGTATTTATCAATGCATCGAGAACATTAAATGAAACAGGAACATTTCTGCGTGTGGAAGGTGCAAAGAGCAGCGATATATTATTAAGTAATAATAAACTCACTTTGCCATCAAAGGTTGTTGAAACAACTTCGGATGTACCAAAAAATGCTATTACGCAGCGTTAAAAAATAAAGGGATCCAATCGGGTCCCTTTATTTTTGATCATCGGGAGGGGTTCCCGCTCAATTAATTTTCCTGGGTGTATAATTTTGTCATTCACCTTAGCGCGAGTGAATAAACCTGGCCTTTAGTTTCCGGTGTACAGGACATTTTATTTATTCTGAAGAGCTTTCCGTACTTGAGGTGCTACTTTAGTTCCGAAAAGTTCAATGGAGCGCATCAGCTTATCGTGTGGCAGGGCGCCAACGTCCATTTGCGCAAGAAATCTGTCGTGTTTGAACAATTCATGCTCAAACAATATTTTATCAATTACTTCCTGCGGGCCACCAACCAGCAACGACCCTTTTGGTGAGCGCATGGCATCAAATTGCTGGCGCGTGGTGGGCGGCCACCCGCGTTCACGACCAATTCTTGACATTGCTTCTGCATAATAAGGAAAAAATTCATTACCGGCTTTTTCATTTGTATCGGCAACATACACATGCGAATTAATCCCTACGGGAAGTGCTTCGGGCTTATGACCATATTTTTCAAGTGCTTCACGATATAATTTAACCAGTGAAACAAAACGTTCGGGCATGCCGCCAATGATGGCCAGCCCCATTGGCAGCCCTAGTTTAGCCGCTCGAACAACTGATTCAGGTGTGCCTCCCACCGCTACCCATATGGGTAATTTCTCCTGTAGGGGACGTGGATAAACACCCAGGTTGTTTATAGATGCGCGGTGCTTCCCTTTCCAGGTGATTTTTTCTGCTTCATTTAATTTGACAAGTAACTCAAGCTTTTCAGAAAACAGTTCATCATAATCATCAAGATTATATCCGAATAAAGGGAATGATTCGATGAATGAGCCTCGCCCGGCCATTATTTCCGCCCGTCCATCAGATAAATGATCGACGGTTGCAAAACTCTGGAACACACGAACGGGATCTTCCGAACTTAATACTGTTACAGCGCTGGAAAGGCGTATATTTTTTGTTTTCACAGCAGCTGCCGCTAATATGGTGGAAGGAGAAGAAACCGCGTAATCGGGCCGGTGGTGTTCTCCTACAGCGAACACGTCAAGACCCACCTGGTCGGCAAGTTCAATTTCTTCCAATAGGTCTTTTATACGCTGGTGAACATTAACTGATTTGCCGGTCCGGGGATGAAAAGCCACATCTGCGAAAGTATATACTCCTAATTCCATTTAGTGAAGTTAGTAAATACCGAAATGGGTTATCGGTTACCTGGGATAGTGGCTATTGTGGGGTATAGTGGTGGTATTTGTTATAAAGGGGTATGTATTTTCATAAAGTCGGGTCGTGCATAAAGTTTGTATCTTAAACAAAATGGTGCTAAAAGATTACCAGGCCGAGCTAAGGAGATTTGTAAGCGGACAATACCTGTACACAGGTATTCGTGTAACAGCGTGCGTGATTATTCCCGCCTGGTTGCTTTATCATTTCGGTTTATTAAGCACGATGGTGAGTATTCCGCTGGGTGCACTATTTGTTGGGCTCACTGATAATCCCGGACCCGTGCACCATCGCCGGAATGGGTTGCTCATCAGCAGTGTGATTAATTTTCTTGTTGTACTTATTGCGGGGTTAAGCAGGTTCAGCCCATGGCTTATTGCTGTCGAAATAATATTTTTCGGCATAGCCTGTTCCATCATTTCTGTTTTTGGCACTCGTGCGAGTGCTATCGGGCTTACTGCATTAATTATTTTTATTATCAACACAAATATTATTCTGCCTGGCAATATCCTGCAGTCTGCATTTTATTATATGGTTGGTGGATTATGGTATTTACTGGTTAGTTTAAGTCTTACTACTTTAAGACCATATCGACCAGTACAACAAATTTTAGGTGAGTGCTTAATGAAAACATCATCTTATTTATCCGTCAAGGCATTATTTTATAAAAAAGGAGTCGACTGGCAGCAGGTGCTTCCGGAATTAATTGAAAGGCAGGTAAATATTCACCAGTACCAGGAGCAGTTGCGTAGTATGTTATATACTACGCGGAGATTTCTTTCGGAAGCGACATATAAAGGAAGAATATTAACGATGATGTTTCGCGAAAGCGTCGATCTTTTTGAAAGAGCAGTAGCAACAAATCACGAGTATAAATTATTGCATGAAGAGTTTGATGGCACAGGCATACTGGAAACTTTTCAAGACAGTATTTATTCCATGGCGGTAGTGTTGTATAATACGGGATTGGCTGTTCAGGAAGGAAATGCATACAGGGATGAAGCGTCAGTTAAAAAGGCAATCGATAATAGTTTGGAAGCTTTTGGAAAACTGCGTAAAGAAAAAATGGCGTCTGCTAATATTGAATCGTTTATTAAATTAAGGCATATACTATACAGCCTGCAGAATCTTGGGGATATTCTTAACCGGATTATGTTGTATACCACCTATGAAAAATCTTTATCCCGCCAGTTTAGGAATGATGTTGATTTTTCACAATTTCCCACAAAGCAGAAAATTAATTTTAATTTACTGGTTTCCAGTATCTCCCTGAACTCTTCTGTATTCAGGCATGCATTAAGGTTAACGCTGGCATTATTGATAGGGTATATTGTATCGTTGTTTTCTACACTTGGTCATGGCTACTGGATATTGCTAACTATCGCAACGATTATTAAGCCAGCATACAGTTTGAGTAAAAGAAGGAACATTGAAAGGCTTGCTGGAACTTTTGTTGGGGTGGTGATAGGGTTCATGGTATTATATTTCGCAGCCAGTAATATTACGTTGATATTTGTTGTAATGATATTTACCATGATTATCGCCTATAGTTTATTAAGAATAAATTATGCGGTTAGTATTGGGGGGATTACTGTTTATTTAATGTTATCATTTCATTTTTTATATCCGCAGGGATTAACCGCTTTATTAACAGATAGAATAATTGATACTTTAATAGGCTGTCTGATAGCATACTTGGTTTCTTATTTTGTGTTACCAGCATGGGAACACCAACAAATAGACAGAATGATGAAAGCCTCTATTAATGCGCAGAGAAAATATTTTAATATGGTTGCCGGTTCATTTACGGGAAATCCACCTGGGGTTACTGATTATAAAGTGGCAAGAAAGGAATCATTCGTTTCCCTGGCTAATTTTTCGGGAACATTCCAGCGAATGTTATCTGATCCAAAAACCCACCAGCCGAACATGCCTTTATATCATCAGTTTATTTCTGCTGATCATTTGCTGGCATCGCATATTGCTGCATTGTCGGATTATGCGCAGAAGTATGGTAAAATATATAATAGTAATGATTTTCTACCTCTAATTAAACTGGTAGATAAAACCTTTGATGAAAACGGCCAGGTCACTGATGATTTACAATCGACGCCTGTTTACAGAAGAGTAAAACGATTACTGGATCAAAGAAAGAAGGATATTGAAACTGAAGGGTTGGAAGGAACGCCTGCTGAGGCGAGAAAAACGTTGAGTGAGTTGGTAAGGATTACCGATCAGTTCAGGGTTATTTACAGTACGGCGAAGGAAGCGATGAAGATTTCGAGAGAAATAAAGGAGAGAATAATAGAATAAAAAAGGCGGAATTGATCAATGCACCAATACCGCCTTTTGGATTACTTTACGTGTTTGTTAACCACTTTCGCAAGCTCAAACATTGATATCTGAGATTTTCCTCCGAATACAGTTTTTAATTTGTCATCGGCATTAATCATTCTCCTGTTTTTGCTATCCTGAAGTCCGTTCTTCTTAATATAACCCCAGATTTTCTTAATGATTTCTGTTCTTGGTAATGGTTTTGCACCTACCACTTCTCCTAGTGCGGCACTTGGAGTGAGCGGAGCCATAAATGCTGCATTTGGTTTTCTTGCAGATTTTTTCTTAGGTGCTGCTTTTTTTGCTGCCTTCTTAGGCGCTGCTTTCTTTACTGCTTTTTTGGGAGCCGCTTTCTTGGCTGCTTTTTTTGGTGCTGCTTTTTTAGTGGCTTTTTTAGCTGCTTTTGCCATGATGTTGATTTAATTTAATGGGTTTTTTAATGATTGAAACTAAGGTTTTTTCAAAGGTAAATCACCTTAGGGAAAGTTAAGATACATAAGATATTTATATTAGAAGAAATTTTTAATTTATTGGTGAGTGCTAGTGTGTACAACTTTTCAATTAAAACGTTTTGAAAAGCCCGCCTTTGCCAACCCCTTAGTTAAAACTTCAGTGGTCAAAGGTTTTGGACGCTTGCGCAACAGCTTTAGCGCTCGGGCGATGTGGTCCTGCCAGGAATCGAACCTGGATCTGGAGCTTCGGAAACTCTTATACTATCCATTGTACTACAAGACCATTTATTTGAGCAGCCCGCCTACATTAAGGGTGAATATTTTCACTGCTATTGCAAGCAATATTACACCAAAGAACTTTCTTACAGCCAGTGAACCGGCGGGCCCCAAAAGTTTCGCAATATAGTTTAAGGATTTTAAAACACTAAAAACGATAATGAGATTGATCAGGATAGCTATAAGAATCGGGGTTCTTTCATAATTGGCGCCCAACGAAATGATAGTAGTAAGTGTTCCCGATCCTGCTATAAGGGGGAAGGCTATAGGCACCAGGTTGCCCCCTTTTGTATTGGGGTCCGCTTTAAATAATTCAATTCCCAATACCATTTCAAGTCCTAAAATAAATATGACTATAGAGCCGCCAACTGCAAACGAGCGCACGTCCAGACCCATAATGTGCAGGAACTTTTCACCGGTGAATAAAAACAGGATCATTAACCCGCCCGAAACAAGAGTGGCTTTTGCTTCGTCAATACCTCCCATTTTTTCTTTCATGGATATCAGTAATGGAACGGAACCCACTACATCTATGATGGCAAATAATGTGAAGGTGATGGTAACCAGTTCATCTAAGGTCCAGTTCATATGTTAAAGTTAAGCAGTGGCATTAAATATGCATCTTATCTTTACCAAAACAGGCTGGTAATATGAAGGCATTTGGTTTGGTATTGTTGATCTTACTCGTTTCATTGATTTCTAAAGCGCAGCAACTGCAGGATTCGTCAGAAGTATTGGAAGATGTGGTGGTAAAAGCATACGATAATTACCGTCGACTGGTAGATGTACCAGTGGCTGTTTCTGTAATAAATAAATCGCAAATAGCCCGCTTCAATAATATGAGCCTGGTAAATGCAATGAATTCAAATCCCGGGGTAAGAATGGAAGAACGCTCACCCGGCAGTTATAGACTTAATATCCGCGGAAGTTCCCTGCGCTCACCTTTTGGCGTAAGAAATGTAAAAGTGTATTACAATGATATCCCCTATACAGACCCCGGTGGAAATACTTTTTTTAACCAGTTAGCGCCACAAAGCATTGGAAGAATGGAAATCATTAAAGGCCCGGGTGGTAGCTTATACGGAGCAGGAACGGGTGGCGTTATTCTTATTAGTAATGACCTGGATAATATAGAACGAGGTGGCACCGTAGATTATTCTGCAGGAAGTTTTGGAACCAATAATTTTCATGTTAATGTACGTGGCGGACAAACAGATAAATTATATAATTCTTTTAATTACACTTACCAGAACAGCGATGGTTACCGTGAACAAACAAAAATGGAAAGAAAAATAATTTCCTGGGATGGCGTGGCAAAAGTTGGAGAAAAAGGAACGCTGCGCGCACATTTTATGCAGGGCGATCTTTTCTATGAAACTCCCGGGGCATTAACCGAAACAGAATATAATAATGATCCTAAGCTTGCAAGGCCGGGGGCAGAAGATGCTCATGCAGCTATTAACCAGAAAATATTTTTAGCCGGATTAAATTATAGTATTCGCTGGAATGATCATTGGCAAAGCAGTACATCGATGTATGGGTCATTCTCCCGTTTAACCAATCCTACTACAAGAAACTATGAAAAAAGAACTGAACCGCATTTTGGCAGCAGAAACACGATCCGTTTTCGTGATAACATCGGCAGTTCCGAATTAACATTACATGGAGGTTTCGAAGCTCAACAGGGTTTTGGAACATCAAAGGTTTATAACAATAATGCAGGCTTCCCGGGCGCCTTACAAACAGATGATGAAATTGCTAACAGGCATTATTATTTATTTTTCCAGGCAATGCTTGAATTAAAATATGGATGGGTATTTACGGCAGGAGCAAGTTATAATTTAATGAAAGTGGAAATAGCAAGGCTCTCTGCACCTTCATCTGCCCAGGAAAAGGAATATAATAACGAACTGGCGCCAAGATTTGCGGTACTTAAAAAAATAACTCCATTTATTTCGACTTATGCAAGTGTGGCTAAAGGATTTTCCCCACCTACAACTGCAGAATTATTGCCTTCCACAGGAGTTATCAGCACTTCTCTTGAAGCTGAACATGGAATAAATACCGAGTTAGGTATTAAGGGAAATTTATTGAAAGGGAAATTATATTTCGATGTCAATGCATTTTATTTCCGGCTGAAGAATACAATTGCCCAGAGAAGAGATGAAGATGGAGCTGATTATTTCGTTAATGCAGGAAACACAAGACAAAAAGGTATCGAAACATTTGTTTCTTACAGACTTATAGACGAAATTAAATTATGGACGAGCTATACATGGAACGATTTTCACTATAATAATTTTCAGAAAGTAGCCGACGATACAGCAGATTATTCAGGAAATAAATTGCCCGGCATTCCTGGTAATTATTTAGCTGCAGGGGCTGATATAACCTTTAAAAAAGGCTTTTATGTTAATGCCACTTATTTTTATTCGGGCGCAACGCCGCTGAACGATGCTAATACCGATAAAGCTTCTTCATATAACTTGCTGGATGCACGAATCGGCTATCGTCGTAAACTTTTAAAAAATGCATTTGTTGAAGTATTCGGAGCGGCTAATAATATTTTCGATGTTAAATACAGTCTGGGGAATGATATTAATGCATTTGGGGGCCGATATTATAATGCCGCCCCTGGCGTAAACTACACTATTGGAATTTCCTTGAAATATAATTGGTAATGTTTACATTTGCCCCCGTGACTGGTTCCTGTTCTCCTTGAAGGAGACGGGATTAAAAGGGAAACCGGTGCAAAACCGGTGCTATTCCCGTAGCTGTGATCCAGCCTTTTTTAGGCAACCTGCGAACAAATACCACTGTGTAAAAACGGGAAGGTGTTCGTGAGGAAGGAGAGCCAGAAGACCTGCCAGCAACAAAACATCAACGAGCTTTCGGGAGAAAAGCCGGGGTGAAAATTGTCTGCTGCAGAAGACACATTTCATTTCTGACCACTATAATCCGAAGGCTCATAGTTAATTAAATTAAAACTATGAGCAGGTACAAAAAACTAACAATTCTTTTAGCGGTTCTGTCGGGGTATTATTCCAACGCACAGGATTCTGCTAATGCAAACTCACTCGATCCCATCGTTATTACCGCAACAAAGTATCCTGTTAAGCTAAGTGAAACAGGAAAGGTACTAACAGTTATTACGTCCCGGCAAATTGATCAGAGCCAGGGTAAAACGCTTGCACAGATTCTTACTGAACAATCGGGAATAATTGTAAGTGGCGCAAATAGTAACCTGGGGAAAGACAAAACACTATTTCTTCGTGGTGCATCCAATAAATTCACTCTGGTATTGCTGGATGGAGTTCCTGTAAATGATGCATCAGGTCCTGGCGGCGCTTTCGATTTAAGATTATTTCCAGTAGAGAATATTGATCATATTGAAATACTGAAAGGGAGCCAGTCTGCATTATATGGCTCCGATGCTGTTGCCGGTGTAGTGAATATTATCACTAAAAAAGGAGGAGATAAAAAAATCGGCGCTTATGGAGGAGCAAATTATGGCAGCTATAATTCTTTTAATGGTAATGCAGGTGTAAAGGGAAGTTTAAAGGATATTGACTATAATTTCAACTATACCTATACTTCTACTGATGGTATTTCAGAAGCATCTGACACTACAGGACATGCGAATTATGATAAAGATGGTTTGTTAAGGCAGGGGTTTCAGGGAAATCTTTCTTTCAAGGCGGGTAAAAATATAAAGATATCTCCTTATTATCGTTACAGTTATTATAAAGGTGATTTCGATGCGGATGCGTTCACCGATGGTGCAAATGCTTTCAGCGCTTTATTAAATAATACAGGTGCTGTGGCAACCATGGAATTACCCCGCGGAACAATTACTGCGAATTATGGATATACTTATGCAAAGAGATTCTACGAAACAGAATTTTATACTTCACTGTATAAGGGAACATTTCATACGGGAGATGTGTATTTGTCGCAGACCCTGACTAAAAATATAAAATTGCTTGCTGGTGTTAATTATCAGCAATACGGATTGATTGATACCACATTGCAGGATAATCGCCCTTCAGTATCTATTTTTAGTCCTTATGCATCTTTTTTGCTGCAATCTCCTGATGGAATAAATGTGGAAGTAGGTGGAAGGTATAACCGTCATTCTGAGTTCGGAGATAATTTTATCTATAGTTTTAATTTATCTTATCTAGCAACTAGTGACCTGAAATTGTTTGCGAATATTTCCAGTGGGTTCAAAGCTCCCTCAGTATTTGATTTACTTGGACCAACAGCATTTGGAAGTAATCCTGATCTAAAACCTGAGGAATCCAGGAACTTTGAACTTGGTGCACAACTGCAGTTGTTGGAAAACAAATTGCAGTTAAGGGCAACCGGGTATTACAGGGATATTGATAATCTCATCGCTTATGTGGGGACAAAGTTGATTAATATTGATAAGCAGAAAGATAAAGGTGTTGAGTTGGAAGCGACTTATCGCCCGAATGATAAATGGACGATTAAATTCGATTATAATTATGTGACGGGTGATTTGAATCAGTTCCGTGATGGTAAAGACACGAGCTTTTATAATTTATTACGCAGGCCAAAAAGTACAGTTAATGCCACTGTTGGTTACCAGGCCACAAAGAATTTATATGTAAGTATTTCCGCGCAGAGTCTTGGTAAAAGGAACGATCTTTATTTTGATCCGTTCACTTATGCTTCATCACAGGTTAGTTTAAGTGCCTATACTTTGCTGAATGCGTATGCTGAATATAAGCTGGTGAATAATAGGGTTAGGATTTTTGTTGATGGAAGAAATCTTACAGATGCCAATTTTACAGAAGTCTATGGTTTTAACACGATGGGTATAAATGCGTCTGCAGGGTTTCGGTTTAATTTATAGAGAAGCTACCATTCCATAGTGGGTGTAGTCTAAAATATTAAATTGCGAATATGTCAGTACCAAAAATCAATATAAGAGGTTTATTATTATTGCTGATCATTTTTATTGTTGCTGGTTTAAGGCTGGCCTCATTTTATGGATCAGGTCCGTTTACAATGTATTCCCCTATAGGCGCGATGGCGTTATTCGGGGGTGCGTATTTTAAAGGAAATATAAAACCGTTCCTCTTTCCATTACTGGTTTTGCTGATCAGCGATTTAATTGTATCGAATACTTTGTTTCTTGAGTACAGTGTTGGCTTGCTTTACAGCGGTTGGTACTGGACATATATAGCGTTTGCTTTAATGGCTTTAGCCGCAAAATTTATTATTAAGAAGGTGAATATTAAAAATATTGTGATTGCGGTTATTGTTGCCACATTTATTCACTGGATCGTAAGTGATATAGGAATGTGTGTAATGGAAAATAATTTTACTTTAAGTTTATACGGTCAGAAATTAATAACCGCAATACCTTTCGAATTACGCTTTATGACGGGTACGGCTATTTTTAGTGTAATCATGTTTGGTATATTTGAATTTCTACAGAGGAAGTATCCATCTCTCCAGTTCAATTAATTATTTATGATCGCTTGTTCTTTTCTTCCGGCCGCCACGCAGATGATATATGATATGAACCTGCAGCATTTGCTGAAGGGGATTACATTTGAATGTCCACCAGTTGCGCTGGCAGAAAAGAACAAAGTGGTTAGATGCGTCCTTGAAGGGAAATCTTATTCCAGTATTGAAATAGATAAAATATTTTCTGCTTCAAAGGCGCAGGGAAAGAGTTTATATTATGTAGATGAACAATTGTTATCTGAAATTTCTCCCGATGTAATATTTACCCAGGATATTTGTGAAGTGTGCCAGATAGATACAGCCTGTACCGCTGCTGCCGTAGCCAAATTAGAGAAGCGGCCGCAGTTGATTGCCCTTACTCCCAATACTCTTCATGATGTTTTTCAAACAGCTATTACAATTGCATCCTCATTAGGCGCTGAAGAAGCCGCGTACACTTATTTATCATCTCTGCAAACAAGAACCGATACCATTATTGATAAATTAAGAGAAGAGCGGGCGCAGCCAAAAAGAATAATGATCATGGAATGGGTAGAGCCTGTATATAATTGCGGGCACTGGATTCCTTACCAGGTTGCATATGCAGGTGGAATTGATATGCTATCTAACCCTGGTGGAGATAGTATTGTAACGCCATGGGAGAAAATAGTGCGTTACGATCCCGAAGTGCTGGTAATTGCACCCTGCGGATTTACTGTTGAACGTACTTTGCAGGAAATACATTTATTAACAGCTAAACCTGAATGGCGCAATCTTACTGCTGTTAAAAATAAATCTGTTTATATAGCCGATTATGATTTATTTACTCAGCCAAGCGCCGGCACATTAGAGGATGGGATAGAAATTCTTGCTGCTATGTTTAATCCCTCAATATTCGAGATTCCTGTGCATTTAACACATAAATGCACCTCATTATTTAATTCTGCTGTTCCTGTATGATTAATAAATCATTCATGAACTGGAGTGGAGGAAAAGATTCTGCATTGTGCCTGTATAAGATACTACAGGATACGCATTATTCAGTTGATTGTTTACTAACCACTGTGAATGCTGTGCATGATAGAATATCCATGCATGGAGTGAGAAGGGAGTTGCTGATTGCTCAGGCTGCATCTATTGATATCAAATTAAACACTGTTGAATTACCTGAGAAACCTGGTATGGATGAATATGAAAAGATAATGAGTAAAATTTTTTTTTCGCTTAAAAATGAAAATTACACTACTGCCATTTTTGGAGATATATTTTTAGAAGATCTTAAAGAATATCGCGAAAAACAATTGTCGGCAGTAGGAATTAACTGCATATTTCCGTTATGGGAAAACGATACCCGCAAATTAATGAGAGAATTTTTATTACTTGGTTTTAAAGCAGTAATTGTTTGTGTTAATGAGCAATATTTAGATAAAAGTTTTTGTGGAAGATTGATTGATGAGTCTTTTATCCGCGATTTACCCGGCAATGTCGACATCTGCGGTGAGAACGGAGAATATCATTCTTTTGTTTTCGACGGTCCTATTTTCAACACTGCAATTAATTTCAAAATTGGTGAAGTAGTACGCCGCACCTATCCCGCTCCTTCCAACAATGGCCGGTTATGTTACAAACCCACCACTCCCAATGAATACGCCTTCCACTTCTGTGATCTTGTTCTTTAAAGTCTAAAAAAGTTTTGTGCTTTTGCGAAAACTGGCGTGTAAAAAACGTCTTCAATTTGATGTTTTCACCTTTTTTAGATTTCACGCTTCGTCTAGTTTTGAGGTGTGAGAATGAAGAAAGATGTTTTATGGAAGCCAGCAATAGAAGATTTCTTTGAGTACCTGCTGTATTTCTTTTTCCCCGAATTGGCTGCCCAAATAGATTTTAAAAGAGGTTTCGATTTTTTGGATAAGGAAATGGCTGAATTGTTTCCCTCCGAGAACCCTAAACATCCGAAATTTATTGATAAACTGGTCAGGGTATATTTAAAATCCGGAGAGGAAAAATGGTTCCTGATTCATATTGAAGTGCAGGGATACCGGCAGAAGATATTCCCCGAAAGGATGTTCAGGTATTTTTATAGGGTATGGGATAAGTATAATAAGAATGTAATATCACTGGCCATTTACCTGGACAAACAAAGCTCTGCTAATTCCCAAATGTATAAATATTGTGTTGGTGATACACGTTTGGATTTTAATTTTAAAAGATATTATGTCGGTGATCAACGAGAAGACAATTTATATAAATCAACTAATCCTTTTGCATTGGTTGTTCTCACGGCATTAGTTGGACTTAAAAAAGGATTAAAAGATGAACAGTTACTGGAATTAAAGTATAACCTCGTAAAGCGTTTAATGCAGATTAAAATGACCAGGGAGAAAATTCATCGATTATTGGGTTTTATTAATTCCTACCTGAATTTTGAGAAAAAAGAAACTAATATTAAATTTGCTGAACGCATCGAACCTATAACCACAATAAAAAACACTTCTATGGGAATACTTGAAGTACTGGCCGAGGAAGCAAAAAAAGAAGGAAGAGAAAGGGGTTTAAGAGAAGGGAAAAGAGAAGGGAAAAGGGAAGGAAAAAGAGAAGGAAAAAAGGAGGGAATGGAGGAAGGAGAAAAAAGAGCACTTCTCTTAACCGCAGAAAAAATGCTGAAAAATGGAATTAGTCTTTCTCTTGTAAATCGATGCACAGGCGTCTCGCGAGCCCTGCTGACCAGACTCGCTAAAGCAAAATAATTTTCTCATACTTTTTATTTCCCTACTGTACTACGCGGGTTAATGTTAGTCATATTTTGGAGATACCATAACAGCTTGCAGGTATATTATTGGCGAGTAAGAAATATTCCAGTTAAAATGCTTCGAGGTACAGAAAGTGAATACATTCATATTAATAAAACTGTTAAAGAACAATTAGGGGTACACTTAACACAAGGGGTTCGCCTGGCAAAATGGTGAGTAGTTGATCTTGAAACTGCCGGGTCTATTGAACTGCGATTTGATAGCAGAACAATTTTGAAGCTCATAAGCGTGTACTAATTTAACTTCCATCAAGTACTTTTGATGTATGAAGCTGAGAACAACGGGAATTACCTTATTCTTTATAGCAATAGGCTGCATGGCGAAGGCGCAGGACGTATGGAGCCTGAAGAGAGCCGTACAATATGCGGTCGATAATAATATATCAGTAAAACAGGCCGATGTGCAGGCAAGGTTAACTGCTCTTAACCTGAAGCAAAGTCAGTTGCTGCAATATCCTACAGCAAGCCTTTCGGCAAGTGCAGGACTAAATGCTGGCCGTTCCATTGACCCTACAACCAATCAGTTCACTAATACCCAGTTATTTAATTCTGGCTTTAATCTGTCATCCGCTATGACAGTCTTCAACTTCTTCAGTGTAAAAAACAATATCGAAGGCAACAGGTTAGAAAATGAGGCTGCAAAAGTAAACATCGAAAAAATAAGGAACGATATAGCGATCAATGTTGCCACGGCTTATTTGCTGGTACTTGTTTCCGAAGAACAGGCCAAAATAGCAAAAGTAGCTGTTCAGCAAACACTGCAAAACCTCAATAACACAACAAAAAGGGTTGAAGCAGGAGCGCTTCCTGAACTGAACCAAGCAGAGCTCGAGGCACAACTAGCCCTTGATAGCGCATCACTTATCAATGCAGATAACACGGTAAGACAAAATATCCTTCAACTTAAGGCTGTATTAAGTATGGATGCCAGCGAGCCATTTACATTAGAATCGCCACCGCTGGATAAAATTCCCGTACTTCCATTAGCTGAACTTCAGCCTGAAGCGGTATATGCAGATGCATTTAAATACCTTCCGCAGCAAAAATTCAACGATCTGAGAATACAGGCTTCTGAAAAATATGCAAAATCGGCCAGGGCACAGATGTACCCGTCTTTCTCCATATTCGGTGGCCTCGGCTCTAACTATGCAAACAATAAAGTGCCAACGGTTAATCAGGTGCCTACAGGAAAATTCGATACAACCGCAGCCCTTATTGATGTGGGCGGGGTATTATATAATGTACTGAGCCCCGGATTTAATACGGTGATTACCACCAACCGGATACCATTCACCACGCAGATCAGCGACAACTTCAGGCAGAATATAGGCCTGCAGGTAAATATTCCCCTCTTCAACAATGGTGTGGCTCGTACCGCCTGGGAAAGAAGCAGGTTAAATACCAGATCACTAGAATTACAAAAAGATCTGGACCTGCTCACCCTCAAACAGGATATCTATAAAGCATATAATGATGCAGCAACTGCGCTTCAGCGTTATCTGGCCGGCCAAAAAAGTGTGCAGACAGCAGAAAAAGCTTATGGTTTTGCACAAAAAAGATACGATTTAGGATTACTGACCACCATAGATCTGCTTACCAACCAAAATAATCTGAACAGAGCCAGGGTAGAACTCTCCCAGGCACATGTAGATTATGTTTTTAAATTAAAGCTGCTGGAATTTTATAAAGGCCAGGGAATTAAAGTTGAGTGATTAAATCAAATACATTTGTATCATGAGTTGGATCTGGAAATCGGTTATAGGTTTGGTAGCGTTGATCGTTCTGCTGATCATTCTGAAAAAAGCAGGCGTAATTGGAAAAGACGAAGCAGTAAAAGTATCTACAGAAAAAGTGGTAAGAAAAACAATTATCGAAAGCGTCAACGCCAGCGGGAAAATTTATCCTGAAATAGAAGTAAAGGTGAGCCCCGACATTTCGGGGGAAATTGTTGAACTGAATGTGTTAGAAGGTGACAGTGTAAAAAAAGGAACTGTACTTGCGAAAATATATGCTGATATATATACTACCCAGCGCGACCAGGCATCGGCAGTGGTAACACAGGAACAGGCAAGGGTGGAAAACAGCCGCGCACTGCTACCAGGATTGAAAGCTGCACTTGATTTCGCTAAAAGAACATACGACAGACAAAAACAATTACTGGATGATAAAGTAATATCACGCTCCGAATTTGAACAGGCACAAAATAATTACCAACGTGCAGATGCTGACTATAATTCTGCGTTGGAAACCATTCGCGGGGGGCAGGCAGGCGTTGCCAGTGCGCGTGCGAACTTACAAAAGGCAGATAAAGACCTCAGTCGCACATCCGTGGTGGCACCCATGGATGGCATTGTTAGTGTATTAAGCGTAAAAAAGGGTGAACGTGTAGTGGGTAATTCAATGATGGCCGGAACAGAAATGATGCGTATCGCCGATATGAGTAAAATAGAAGTAAGAGTAGATGTCGGAGAAAACGATGTTCCGAAAGTAAGCCTCGGAGATTCTGCACTTATTGAAGTAGACGCATATAATAACAGGAAATTTAAAGGCATAGTTACACAGATAGCTGCCAGCAGCGGACTTGCATCTCAAACTACGGCTGCAGCCTCCACATCTACCGATGTAACAAATTATAAAGTATATATAAGGCTATTGCCTTCTTCTTATGCGGATCTTATTGATCCTTCGCGTCCGAAAAGTTTTCCATTTCGTCCGGGTATGAGCGCCAGTGCAGATATTCAGACTACAACTAAAACAAACGTAATTGCTGTGCCTATTAATGCGGTAACAACACGCGAAAAAGGAACGGATAAAGTAGTTGGAGAAAAAGAAGATCAACCGGGAGGAAATACAGGAATGCAGGAAACTGAAAGAGCCGGCACATCAACGGATCTGGATGAAGTGGTATTTATTATGCAAAATGATGGTACAGTGAAAAAAATACCTGTTAGGTCGGGTATCCAGGATATTAACTATATTGAAATTACAAGTGGGGTACTGGATAGTATGGAAGTGATATCATCGCCATACAATGTGATCAGTAAGACCTTAAAAGACGGGATGAAAGTAAAAGTAGTTCCAAAGGATCAATTATTCTCGACCGAAAAATAACGGCGATTTACTTCTAATAACGAAAAATGCAATTTGGCCTGATAGGAAGCGGTAGCTGGGCAACAGCGCTCGCAAAAGTATTAACAGATAATCATCAATCCATTCACTGGTGGGTACGAAACGAAAAGATCGTCACTCATTTGCAGCAGCGTCTGTGTAATCCAAATTATCTGAGCTCGGTACATTTTAACAGGGAGCAGCTAATTTTACATACCGATGTAAATGAGGTATTTAAAAATTGCGACACAATTGTGATTGCCGTTCCTTCGGCATATGCAATAGAAATATTAAAACCCGCTGACAAAAAATATTTCAGTGGAAAAAAGATAATTTCTGCTATAAAGGGAATATTGCCTGAGAATAATTTATTATTAAATGAATATCTCGAAAAAGAGTATGGCATGGCACCAGGAGATTATTTTACAATAATGGGCCCTTGTCATGCAGAAGAGGTAGCCACAGAAAAATTATCCTATTTGACTTTTTCAGGAGTTGATCCGGATACAACAAAAGACGTCGCCACTTATTTTACAACAAGTTATTTAAATACAGTTGTAAATAATGATGTAATGGGAGTGCAGTTTGCTGCGGTGTTAAAAAATATTTATGCACTGGGTTCAGGTATTGCACATGGATTAGAGTACGGCGATAATTTTTTAAGTGTGTTTATAGCTAATTGTGCAGATGAAATGGCAGGTTTTTTACAGAAAAGCGGCATACCTCATATAGAAATAGGAATTCATAAAACAGATGATCACCGTACCAGCCCTAATTACGCTGCATCTGTTTATTTAGGCGATTTATTGGTTACCTGTTATTCATTATTCAGTCGTAACAGAACATTCGGAAACATGATTGGCAAGGGATATTCAGTTAATGCAACCAAATTAGAGATGAATATGGTTGCCGAAGGATATATTGCGAGTAAATGTATGTTTTGTGTCAATAAAAAAATTGGTGCCGAAATGCCCATCGCTGAATATATCTACAAAATATTATGGGAAAACCTGGATCCTGAGTATGGGTTTAAGAAAATTGAAGAGGTTTTGGTTTGAGATATTGTCAATCCTTTTCGCAGGATGGGTGCCTCAATAGGAAATAGCACAGAAGTCATTATACTACCCGGCAGAGGAGGGTTTAAACAATAAACAACGCAGAGGCAATTCCGTCGGCGAATAATTTACCTTCTCTTGTTAGAATAATTTTACCTGAGCGCATAGTCAGCCAGCCTTTATTAATAAACTGCTGCGATTGGTTTAATAGCTCTTCTTTATAATTAATTATTTTATCCGGGTCAATTCCTTCGATCGTTCTTAAAGCAGTCATTATATATTCGTTGAACTGCTGTTCTTTGCTTAAGTGTTCAATCTCAAATGGCACTTCATTGTTATTGATCGATTGAATATATAATACATTATTTGCAATATTCCACTGGCGGGAATTGCCGTTGAAAGAATGGGCCGAAGGGCCCAGCCCCAGATATCTGGCACCGCTCCAGTAAGAGCTATTATGTCGGCTCCTTTTACCAGGCAGTGCAAAATTGGAAATCTCATAATGCTCATACCCGTGTTGCTGTAAATAATCGGTCATGATCAGAAATTGCCTCGCCTGGTCGTCGGGGCTTACAGGAATAGCCTTCTTTTTACGAATCATCACTTCCAGTGCAGTTCCCGGTTCAACAGTCAGTGCGTAACACGATAAATGCGGGATACCAAGCGCAACTGCATGTTCAAGGTTAGTTTTCCATTTTTCATCAGTCAGTGTTGGGGTGCCATAAATCAGGTCAATGCTCATATTATCTATTCCTGCATCCTGCGCCAGCTTAATACAATCCATTGCCTGCCCTGCCGAATGCGCGCGGTTCATCCACACCAGGTCTTCCTCAAAAAAAGATTGTGTACCTATGCTCAGCCTGTTAATACCCAAAGATTTCCAGTTCTGCAGATCAGGTTTATTAATATTATCCGGGTTGGCCTCAAGCGTTATTTCTGCGGAAGGTGAAATATCAAAATGTTCATTCAACTCATCCATGATTGCGGAGAGTTCGTTTTTATCCAGCAATGAAGGTGTTCCTCCACCAAAATAAATCGTCTCAATTGGCTCCCCCTCAGGATAATTCTTGCGTAACGCTATTTCTTTCAATAAAGCCTCTAAAAAATCGTTTTTAAGCTTCATTGACGTAGAAAAATGAAAATTACAGTAGTTACAGGCCTGCCTGCAAAAGGGAATATGAAGATAAATGCCGGCCATTCAACTGTATATTTAACTAACAGATGGCAAAAGTAACCTTAATTAGAGAGCTGCCAACCCCCCCCTTCAACCGCCATAGCATTCGCGAAGGCAGTTGGAAGCGTGTGCAGGGTGGGTTCGTGCTTGCCATTCTGCTTTTCACTTCTCTTTTTACCCATGCTCAGTACGCACTAAAATACGAATCCGTAGATCGAACTGCATCCTTTATTACTGATACCCTCAAACTTCAAAAAAACTTCGCGAATCAGCAACTCTGCATTAATTATGTTAATAAAATTCCGGAATTGTTACGTTCCAAAGGCTTGCCTGCTGCTTCAATAGACAGTATCAGCTACGATTCAACATTTGCATACTGCCAGATATATGCAGGCGAACTTCTAAAAAATACCATTTTAAGAACTGATTCCATTGATCCTGCTATTTTGGAATCTATTGGCTGGAGAAAAAAGAAGTCTGTAGACTTTTCGCAGTTCAGACAGATGCAGGAAAAAATAATCACCCAATTGGAAAACACTGGCTATCCATTTGCGGGAGTTTATATGGACAGCGTAGAGTTTAAAGATGATACAATGCAGGCTGTGCTTAAAATAGAAAAAGGCCCACTATATAAAATAGACAGTATCCGCAATTTCGGCACAGGTTCTATTTCTTCCGGGTTTCTCCAGCAATATCTCGGTATAAAGAATGGTAGTATTTACAGGAAAGAAAGATTAAAAGAAATCAGCGGCAAACTACGTGAGTTACCCTATCTCCAGGAAAAACAACCCTGGGATCTTACTTTACTTGGCACCGGCTCTATTCTGAATATGTATCTCGATACTAAAAAAAGCAGCGAGGTAAATGTATTAGTAGGGTTGCTACCTGCAAATGAACAACTGGAAAATAATAAAATGCTGATCACAGGAGAAGCGAATATTAATTTAAAGAATGCATTGGGAGGCGGGGAAACCATAGGATTAAACTGGCAGCAGATACAGGTGAAATCTCCACGACTCGACATAGTATTCCAGCAACCTTATTTATTCGGTTCTCCGTTTGGTCTCAATTTTAATTTCGACCTGCTTAAAAAAGATTCATCTTATGTAAATATTGGTATCCTCGTGGGTGCCGCTTATGCAGTTTCTGCAAGACAATCAGGATCGGTATTTATTCAAAGGTTAACAACCAATCTTCTTACTGTAGATACATTTGTGGTAAAAAATTCACACAGGCTTCCTGCAGAAGCTGATGTAAATTCAGTTAACCTGGGTGTTTCGTATGAATGGCTCACAACCGATTACCGTTTTAACCCCCGCAAGGGAAACGAATTATTATTAAGTGCATCTGCAGGAACAAAAAATATCAGGAAGAATAACGTGATCGTTAAATTATTTGATAATAATGATCCCACATTTGATTTTAATAGTCTTTACGATACATTCCAGTTGAAATCATATCAGTTCAGAATAAAATTGAAAGCCGCACATTATTTCCCTGTTAGTCGTGCTTCAACTATTAAAACAGCATTTAATGGTGGATGGTTTCAAAGTCCCAATACATTTCGTAACGAATTGTTCCAGGTAGGCGGATATAAACTATTGCGAGGTTTTGATGAAGAAAGTATTTTCGCTTCTTCATATGGAGTAGCTACAGCGGAATACAGGTATTTAATTGGGAGAAATTCTTTTTTATCGGCATTTGTCGATTATGGTGTGTCAGGTAATAAATCGCAGAATTTGAATGTAAATAATAATTTCCTGGGGGTAGGATTGGGAATGGCATTCGAAACAAAAGCCGGGATTTTCAATATTTCTTATGCCACCGGAAAAAGAGATGACCAGAAATTTAACCTAAGGCAATCGAAAATACATTTAGGATATGTAAATTATTTTTAGGTGTTACCTTCGCAATAGAATATGAAGTATTTCTTAGTCTTTATTCTTTTATTGTTTGTTAATGGATCTTACTCCCAGGTCAGTCGTGATTCTCTGGTAATAAAAGAAACACAGGAATTGATCAAAACTCACCCTTATTTCAATTTAGATGGAGAACCAGAAAGGCTGGTAATAGAGGAAAGGTTGATAGAGAACAGTGATGGTATCTTTTACTTTGTAATAGGGTTGATTTTCTATATCGCGCTGATGCGGCTGGTTTTTTATAAATATATGAGTACGATGTTCACGCTATTTTTCAGGGCAACATTAAGGCAGCAGCAGCTAAGGGAGCAAATGGTGCAGGCCAGGCTTCCGACTTTATTAATGAACATGTTTTTCGTGGTGGTTTTTGCTACTTACAGTGCATTAATTGCAGAACATTTTGGCGCCACAGATGGCTTTTGGCATATTTTGCTCGTTGCTTTTATTATTATTGGTGTTATCTATATTGGCAAATCTATTATACTGAATATTGCCGGCTGGATATTCGGTATCAAAAACGCAAGCGATACTTATATTTTTATTGTTCTTATGATCAATAAAATGATCGCGATCTTCCTTCTTCCATTTATTATATTGCTCGCTTTCCCAACGACTTATCTTACAGGAACTGTGTTGATGTTGTCCTATGTGCTGATTGGAGGGCTGCTCATATACAGGTACATCATTTCTTACAGGCCCATAAGTAATGAAATAAAACTAAGCAGATTACATTTTTTTCTTTACCTTTGCGCCTTTGAAATAGCACCTCTACTATTGATTTACAAGGTGTTATTGACGTTTGGGGTTAGCAGATTTTAATAATTAAATCCATACTTAAAGAGATATGGTTAATACCGGGGTTAAAAGCAGCGCGTTAGCAACAAAGGTGAAAAATGTTCTTATTACCCAGCCCAGGCCTGATTCAGAAAAATCTCCTTATTTTGAATTGGCCAGGAAATATGATTTAAGTCTTGATTTTCACCCATTTATTCGAGTAGAAGGTATTCCTGCAAAAGAATTCCGCAAACAAAAGATTGAGATTTCGCAGTACACGGCGGTAATATTTACAAGTCGTAATGCTATCGATCATTTTTTCCGGATGTGTGAGGAAATGAAAGTAGTGATTGCGCAGGACACCAAGTACTTCTGTATCACCGAATCAGTAGCGCTTTATCTCCAGAAATTTATTTTATACCGTAAAAGAAAAGTTTTTTATGGTTCTGATGGTACCAACAGGTCGATGTTTGATGTGATCAATAAACACAAGGAGAATGAAAGATTTTTATATCCATGCTCTGAGAATCAGCAGGATAATGAGATAGTTGGATGGTTAAGGGCTAACAACTGCGAGCACGCTACCCCTTTTATGTATCATACTATCAGCAATGACGTGAAAGAAATAGTGGGTGGAAAGAATTATGACATCATTTGTTTTTTTACTCCAAGCGGAGTAAGAAGTCTTCTTGATAGTTTTCCTGATTTTAACCAGAATGGCACACGTTTCGGAGCTTTTGGTAATAACACTTCTAAAGCAATAGAGCTTGCTGGTTTAAGACTCGATATTGTTGCTCCACAGCCACAGACGCCTTCAATGGTTGCTGCACTGGAAAAATACTTAGCGGCTACAAATACTGTAAAAAAGAGATAGACCCACCCCTGGGCAAAAGAATAAAACCCATCTGGCTGCGTTAGCCAGATGGGTTTTATCTGTCAGACGCCCCCAACAGAGCGGCCGGCATTATTTTAATATCATATAATTTTGAATGTTATCAAATCCCCTGTGTGGGGCAGACGTGCAGCAGGTTGATAAACAGGAACCATGATGCTGTGCGGCTGAGGTGGTCTGTACAAAAACAATTTATGTCCAATAGATTAATCAACGAATCAAGTCCTTACCTGCTTCAACATGCTCATAATCCGGTGAACTGGTACCCCTGGGGAGACGAGGCGCTGGAAAAAGCTAAGTCGGAAAATAAACCTATCCTGGTAAGTATAGGTTATGCTGCATGTCATTGGTGCCATGTAATGGAGAGAGAGAGTTTTGAAAATGAAGAAACGGCGGCCCTGATGAATGAACTATTCATCAATATTAAAGTAGATCGGGAAGAGCGTCCCGATCTTGATCATATCTATATGGATGCAGTGCAGGCAATGACGGGCGCCGGCGGCTGGCCCCTCAATGTTTTTCTTACTCCCGATAAAAAGCCTTTTTACGGGGGAACTTATTTCCCCCCCGAGCCAATGTATAACCGCGCTTCATGGAAACAGGTTCTTGCAAGTATTTCACAGGCTTTCACAGAAAAAAGGCAGGAAATAGATGCGCAGGCCGATTACCTTCTTCAGCACATCGCTTCAGCTCATAATTTCGGATTGCCGGCAGAGGGAAATGAATTTACCATTCAGGATACCCATGAAATGTTTAATGCAATTATTAAAACAGCCGACATCGTAGAGGGTGGTTTCGGAAAGGCGCCCAAGTTCCCTCAAACGTTTACTATCCGCTGGCTGCTTCGCCACTATTATTTAACCGGTGAGCAGAAGGCATTACAGCAGGCATGTCTTAGCCTGGATAAAATGATAGATGGAGGAATTAATGACCAATTAGGTGGTGGGTTTGCAAGATATTCTACCGATGAGCTTTGGCTGGCCCCGCATTTCGAAAAAATGCTTTATGATAATGCCCTGCTGGTGATCGCTTTAAGCGAGGCTTACCAGATTACCCATAACGAAAAATATCGCGAAGCAATTGGTGCCACCCTTGATTTTGCTGAAAGAGAATTGTTGTCGCCCGAAGGAGGATATTATGCTGCACTGGATGCTGACAGCGAAGGCGTTGAAGGGAAATTTTATACCTGGAGCAAAGCAGAAATTGATGATCTGCTCGGCGATGATGCTGCTATCGTCAATAAATATTACAACGTTTCAGAAAAAGGTAATTGGGAACATACAAATATTCTACATGTAACAATTGCTGCCGATGAGTTTGCAAAACAGAATAACCTGGAATTGGAAGAATTCAGGAAAATAATCATTGATGCTAAAGAAAAACTGTTATTGGAAAGAGGGAAAAGGATAAGGCCAATAACAGACGATAAAATTCTTTTGGGTTGGAATGCTATGCTAAATACTGCGTACAGCAAGGCTTTTGCAGCAACAGGCATTGAAAAATACCGTGTACTGGCTATTGCCCACATGAGGTTTATGTTGAATAAATTTATGGGGAAAGACGGGGAATTCTATCATACCTATAAAAATGGGGAAGCAAAATTCCCGGCTTTTCTTGATGATTATGCGGAGTTAATACATGCGTTAATTCATCTCCAGGAAATCACTTCAGATAATTCTTATCTCGAAAAGGTAAAAACTTTGATAAAATATTGTGAAGATCATTTTAATGAAGAGGAAACAGGTTATTTTTATTTTACGAATGTTCAGCAGCGCGACGTTATTATAAGGAAAAAGGAAATATATGACGGGGCCGTGCCATCGGGCAATTCTTTAATGGCATGGAATTTAGGCTATACCGGGGTGGTATTTGATAAACCGGAGTGGCGGACGAGAGCATTAAAAATGTGTGGGGGCTTGAAAGAAATGGTTGTAAAATATCCCGGGTCGTTTGGTTTGTGGGCAATGTTGATTCAGTCATTTATTAAAGGAATTCCTGAAATCGCTGTTACTGGCGGTGGGCTGGATACCGTCTTAAAACAGTTGCTAAGTATTTTTATCCCCCTCAGGGTTCTTCAATCCTCCCCATTGGAAACTAAGGGCTTCCCCTTACTTGAGGGGAAAGTCTATACTTCCGCTCCAATGATTTACCTATGCAAGGATTATACATGTCAATCTCCTGTAAATGAGGCATCTACGTTACAGCAAATGATTGAAAGGATGTTGAAAAATTGATTGAGGTTTATCGGGCATTGGATACAATATTATAGTGTTCGTGACCGTTTGAAGTTGGGTTGATGATGAATTTGCAGTTTTAAATTAAAATTCTAAACTTGTGTCGACGTTGGTAACTAATATTATGATTATGAAAAACCGGTCTGCTCTTTTAATCCTCGCAGTAGCGATGGTTGCCGTAAGCTGCGGTAAACTAAAAAAGTCTTCTAAGGGGACACCTAATGACGGCCATCTCCATGGCGTTGCACCAGGTAGCAGTTATAACCTCAGCAAACCGCCAGGAATGGTATATGTACCACCAGGAACCTTTCACATGGGTCCCAGTGATGAGGATGTAAACTTCGCTTACACAGCACGTAACAAGCAAATTTCTATAAACGGATTTTGGATGGATGCCACCGAAATTACCAATAATGAATACCGCCAGTTTGTAAACTGGGTGCGTGATTCAACTGCTGCTCAGTTAATGCAGCTTGGTAAAGAAGTTGACGGCCGTTTCGCGATCGACTGGAAAAAAGCTCAAACCATTAAGTGGGCTGATAAATCAACTGTTGAAAAAGTTGACCAGATGATCCTTTCTCCGGAGAACAGGATCTTTGGCAAAAAAGATATAGACCCCTCCAAGCTCATTTATCATTCAGAACAATTCGACCTGAAAGAAGCATCAAAAAGAGAGAATGCTGGCAAACCGCGCTCAATGTTCATAATCAAACGCGACGAAAAAATATATCCTGATACACTTGTATGGATACGGGATTTCAGTTATTCATACAACGAGCCTGCAACAAAAAGATACTTCTCGCACCCTGCATTTGGCAACTACCCGGTAGTGGGTGTTAGCTGGAAACAGGCTTCTGCTTTCTGCGAATGGAGAACTCATTACCTGAATTCTTTTCTTGAATCAAAGAAAAAAACGACAGAATCAGATTTCCGTTTACCAACAGAAGCAGAGTGGGAATATGCAGCACGCGGCGGTCGCTCACAATCAATGTTTCCATGGGGTAACTATTACCTGAGAAATAAAAAAGGATGTTTGCTGGCTAACTTTAAACCTGGTCGTGGTAACTATCCCGAAGATGGTGGATTTTACACAGTTCGTGCCGATGCTTACTGGCCCAACGATTTTGGTCTGTATTGTATGGCAGGGAATGTTGCCGAGTGGACTTCATCATTATATTATGAAGGAGCTTACAATTTCCAGCATGATATGAATCCTGATATACGTTATACAGCCAAGGATTCAGATCCTCCAAGAATGAAACGTAAAGTTATCCGTGGGGGTAGCTGGAAAGATGTAGGATATTACCTGCAAACCAGTACACGCACTTACGAATACCAGGATACGACAAAATCGTATATCGGTTTCCGTTGTGTAATTGATCTTCCACCTACTCAAAGCAAAAAGAAGTAACAATTTATTAAATCAACTATTTTATATTAATCCCTTTTAAAATCCGTTCTTAAACCTTAAAAAAACTATTAATTATGGCTGGAGTTTCAAAAACCACAGAAAGAGTTGTAAACACAATCGTATGTATGGGTGCCGCAATCGTAATCTTCGGTGCGTGGCAAAAAATTACCCACCAGCCACTGGCGGATTTCTTCCTTACAGCGGGATTAATTACTGAAGCAATTATCTTCGTAGTGTACGCATTCCTGCCGCCTCCCGGTTCAGAAATGCATGCAATTGCTGAAGCGCTTCCGAAGATGGCCGGCAATGCAAATTCAGGTAACCCTGCTCTTGCCAAGATGGACAAGATGATGCAGGAAGCTGAAATCACTCCAGCCAACCTTAGCCGTTTGAGCGAAGGATTCAAAAAATTAGGAACACAAGTAGATAAAATAGCTGATGTATCTGATGTGGTTAAAAACACAAACGATTATTCTGCAAAAACAAAAGAAGCTGCTGCTGCCTTAGATACAATGAAAACTGCTTACCAGGGCGCAACAACGACTATGTCTCATTTTAATGCTGCCGCAGAGGGAACTAAACAGTTTCACGAGCAGGTACAGGTGTTAACTAAGAATCTGGGATCACTTAATGCGATTTACGAGATCGAATTACAGGATACCAATAATCATCTGAAAACCATGAACAGCTTCTACGGTAACATGGCCACTGCCTCGCAGACAATGCAGAACAGTGTTGATGACGCGAAAAAAGCTCACGAGCAGATCGCTAAACTCGCCGGTAACCTTAGCAGCCTGAATACTATCTATGGTAACATGCTGGGAGCGATGCAGGGAAGACAGTAATTCTTCGTCCGCTGTAGCCTTCGGCGAAGGCGGGCATTAATATCTACCCTAAAACAAAACCCACCTACGCTAAAGCTTCGGTGGGCGAAGAAAGTAAATTGTTAAAAACCGAAAAACCGAATTCCCCATGGCTTTACCAAAAGAGCCCCGGCAGAAGATGA
>CAYLVR010000030.1:0-4436 GCA_964387165.1 uncultured Chitinophagaceae bacterium
AGTTCACTTTCGGTGGGCTTAATGTACCTGGTGGCTGACATACGAAAACGTTTATAATCAAACTTACGATAAAATTCGTAAATGAAAATATAAAAAAGGGCCCCAAAACAAGGACCCTTTTTAGTTATTTTTTAATGACTATTTCTGTTTTGATCGTCTTATTAATATCAGTTTTTTTCGTTACATGCACCCCATCACCGTGGATAGAGGCCAGGGTGGGCGCTATCACAAGCGAAACGATTGACATCAGCTTAATAAGGATATTCATAGAGGGACCGGAAGTATCTTTAAAAGGATCGCCAACCGTATCGCCTGTTACTGCAGCTTTATGCGGATCACTTCCTTTTTTATAGGTCTGTCCGTTTATTTCGACGCCTTTTTCAAAAGACTTTTTAGCATTATCCCATGCGCCGCCGGCATTGTTCTGGAACATTCCCATTAATACACCGGCAACTGTTGCTCCTGCTAAAAATCCACCTAATGCTTCAGGGCCCATTAAAAAACCAATAATTAACGGAGAAAGAATTGCGATAGCACCGGGTAGCATCATTTTTTTAATGGATGCTTCTGTAGAGATGGCCACGCATTTATCATATTCTGGTTTACCGGTTCCTTCCATAATCCCAGGAATACTTTTGAACTGCCTGCGTACTTCTTCCACCATGGCCATGGCTGCTTCTCCAACTGCACGAATAGCCAGTGAAGAAAATATAAAAGGAATCATTGCGCCTACAAATAAACAGGCCAGAACATCTGCTTTATAAATATCAATTCCTTCCATGGCGAAACCATTATGATTGATCACACCAACATAAGCAGCAAACAGTGCGAGCGCTGTTAAAGCTGCAGAAGCAATTGCGAACCCTTTACCTGTTGCAGCAGTAGTATTTCCCACTGCATCAAGTACATCGGTTTTTTCACGAACTTCTTTAGGTAATTCGCTCATTTCAGCAATACCGCCTGCATTATCTGCAATCGGTCCGAATGCATCGATTGCCAACTGCATAGCAGTAGTAGCCATCATACCTGCTGCGGCAATTGCCACACCGTATAAGCCTGCACATTCATAAGAACCCCAGATACCTGCCGCTAATACAATTATTGGAAGAAATGTACTTTCCATACCAACAGCTAAACCGCCAATGACATTAGTAGCATGACCAGTTCCCGACTGGCGCACAATACTCATTACAGGGCGTTTACCCATTGCTGTGAAATACTCGGTAATAATACTCATTAAAGTGCCTACTGCTAATCCTACTGCAATAGCGCCTAATACGCCAAGCCTTGTAAATTCAAAATCACGCAGTATCATTGTTTCAGGTAATATATAATATACCAATCCTGCGCAGGCAAGAGCTGTAAGGATGATCGATCCCCAGTTTCCCATATTTAACGCACGCTGAACATTTGCTGTGTTTACTCCTGCCGAATCACTTATTCTTACGAATAATGTTCCTACAATAGAAAAAAGAATTCCTACGCCGGCAATCATCATTGGCAATAAAATAGGAGCGAGGCCACCGAAATTGTCTATTGATTGAGTTTCCTGTCCGAGTACCATTGTTGCAAGAACTGTTGCTACATAAGAGCCGAAAAGATCGGCGCCCATACCGGCAACGTCGCCAACATTATCACCAACATTATCTGCGATAGTTGCAGGATTACGTGGATCGTCTTCAGGTATTCCCGCTTCAACCTTTCCTACCAGGTCGGCGCCCACATCGGCGGCTTTTGTATAGATACCACCACCCACGCGTGCAAAAAGTGCAATTGATTCAGCGCCTAATGAAAAGCCTGTGAGTACTTCTATTGTTCTCACCATTTCAACAGAATCAACCGCTGAATCCGGTGCAAACACCATTTTAAGGATGATGAATAGCCCCCCGAGGCCCAGTACTGCAAGACCTGCAACACCCAGCCCCATTACAGAACCACCGGTAAAAGATACTGCAAGCGCCTTTTTTAAACTGGTGCGTGCCGCCTGAGCTGTGCGCACATTAGCTTTGGTGGCGATGCGCATACCTATATAACCGGCCAGGGCACTGAAAAAAGCGCCTATGATAAAGGCAATGGCGATGCTCCAGTGGGAGTTCGGATTCCGAGTACCCATGAAGGCGAGAAGAACTGCGGCTATCACCACAAAATATGTAAGGATCTTCCATTCTGCTTTCAGAAAAGCCATTGCGCCTTCAGCGATGTAGGTACTTATTTCCTTCATCCTGTCGTTTCCGGCATCCTGTTTAGATACCCAGCTAAATTTAATGAAAGTGTACAGCAAGCCAATGGCACCCATAACAGGTACCAGGTAAATCAGATTGTCCATAAACAATATTTCGTATACATTTTAGAGTCGGCAAAAATAGGGGAAAATAGATAACGAATTAGAATAAACCCATCCCGGTCCTGTATCCTGCCGATCATCCCTTCTGTGGAGGGATGGTCAGATTTTCTAATACTTTATTACTGGTATATAAATTAAAGCGTAACCACCAGTTCTTCCTGTGGAGGAGTGGCATGGGATGGGCTCATATTTATTTCTTCTTAAAAGGATTGATATTTTCAATTAACCCTTTTCCGGACTCCTTAAGCCGGTCGGCAGGATTGGATTTGCTACCTGTATCTGCAACGAGGGTGTCTGATTTACCAAATAATTCGGCCTTTAGTTTTTCCGAGGCTTCCTTGACCACCGTTTTTTTAATCGATTGCAGGGTGTCGGTTACTGCTTTTTTGGAACTATCTATTTTAGATTGCACGAATTGTTTTGCCTGGTCCTTAATCTCATCGGCTACACTACCGGCAGTTTCCTTCAGATCAAGTTTGATATCCGGGTTGGTAATGGAACCCAGCATTTTCGCATTGATATTAATGGTTTCTCCAACTGTTACCGGTACTCCCTGATTAGTTGCTTTTTTAACTAATTCATTAACCACATCATTGGCTTTCGTTCCCATTAGGGCTCTTGGCATTTTTAATTGAACGGTATAGTCGAGCGATTGGTCGAAACCATGTGTACCCCCAACTTCCATTTCGATATCCTTTACGTTAAACCTGAATGGTTTTACAAATACTTTTCCTCCGCTGAATTCAAATTGTTCACGAATTTCTTTTAATGAAATATTTTTCAACTCACTTACATTTAGCCTGTCGGCGAGTTTTTCCAGCGGTTGAAATTTCTGTAGCAGCCCTTGAATTAATAATACGCTTCCATTTCCGGTCAATGTAGTAAGATCAGGAAACATATTCTCCCCGAGATTACCGGTCATATTCAATTTGGAACTTAATTTACCTCCCAGGAATTTTCCTATCGGCATCAGTTTCTGAACTGTATTAAATGCGTTGAATGTTTTCTGAATATCAAGCTCCTGTACATCGTACTCAAGTGTAATAGCTGGTTTCTTTTTATTTGTTAATGTAGAATAAGAACCGTTAATAGTGATGGTTCCATCGAGTGCATTACCTTTTATATTACTTAATTTAACGGTTTCATTGACAAGATGAAGTGATCCGCTGACATTTTGCATTAAAAGGTTATCATATTTTATCTGCCCCGCCTGTGCATTCAATAATAAATCAAGATTAGCCGGAACAATAAAGGGTCCACTAACTGTATCAGTAGTTGCGCTGTCAATTGATGTTCCCATGAACTTATTAACGTCTATCTTATCGGCTTTTACGTTAACAACTCCATCGAGCGGGTGGTTCTTTAACGCATATCCCAATAAATTATTTACTGCACCATTAGCTTCGAAATTTGTACCGAGATATTTTCCTGATGCTTCATTTAATGTAACATTTTTAGGATTGAATGTCATCAGTAATTTATTTAATGCCACTCCATCAGGATAGTCTTTTGATGCATATAAAAAATCGTTTAATGTCAGCGTTCCCGCAGCAAAAAATTTATCGAATTGTTGTTTCTGAACGGCATCGACAAATCCTTTCAAAGAAAGATCAGCGTTTAACAGTCCCTTTAAGCTGGTACCATCATCCAGCTTCACCATTCTCGTGACCTTCGAAAGATCGAGTTTGCCTTTTGCAGCAGCATCAATCCACATATCACTCACTGGAGTTTTAAGCAACAACCTTAAATCGAAAGGGTCATTTTCCATTTCAAAATGTGCGCTGGAAATATCAACAATTGTATGATCGGTAACGCCATCGGGATTATCCACCTTCATCTTCACATTAATATTTTTAACCGGGGCGGGCAGATCGGGATATTGAAAAAATCCATTGGCAATATCAAGATTAACATTGTATGCCGGTAATTTATCACCCGAATAAACACCTTTTACTGCACCATTAAAAACGGCTTTACCGCTTGTTTTTATTTTTGCAAAATCCTTCTGGTAAACTACCGGAATAAGAGAGAGAATATTTTTAAAATCTGTGGAAGGGGCATTAAAACGAATATCCATATTATAAGTGCTGTC
>CAYLVR010000030.1:4446-25507 GCA_964387165.1 uncultured Chitinophagaceae bacterium
TCTTGAAACTATATTTAGAGGTTTTATTATCTACTTCTATATCAGCATTAATACTGGTTTTTGTATTTGCCAGGTAAGGAACAGGACCATAGGTAAAATTAACTCCGTCGGTAGTGGTTTTTGTTTTTAATGTAAAAAGATCAGCGCTGAAATCCCCCCTGCCTTCGTGGTTTAAGCCAAATATTTCAGCGCTCATTCCGCCGGCAGAATCCCTGTAGGCAATATATCCATCATGTATGGCGTAGCTATTTAGTTCAAGATTAAATGGCTTTTCTTCTGTGGAAGATGTGGCTGCGGTGTCGGGTTTCATAATATCCCAGTTAACGCTTGCATCTTTTGCAATAACTGCCTGTATACGGGGTTTGTAAATATCTACAGAATATATTTTCATTTTATCGCCTTTAATAAAGCTCATTAAATTAAGTGCGACATCAATATCATCTGCATATAGTAATGTATCGGAAGAAAAATTGTCATTACCAATTATCCGTAGTTTTTCAACTGCGGCTGAGACCCTTGGAAACTTCCTGATCAACGAAATATCCACATCGGCAAAATCGACCTTTGCATTAATATTCTTATTGATCTCGGTTTTAACGATCTCAATAATTTTTCCTTTAAATAAAAATGGGAATGTGAATAGAGCTGCGAATAGTATTAGTACTACGATCAACGTAACCTTTAGAAATTTTTTCATGGTTATCAGATTCTGGATTTGATGACAAAATAGGAAAAAAATATTGTTTCCAGCGCTGATTTGTTTATTTGATATGAGGGAAGCTATACCTGCCCCAAGACTGGTAGTAGAAAAACCTTATGATTTCCGCTGGATCGGACAACCTCCAATCGTTGTTACCTGTATGGAAACCTGTTTACCAGCTGCTGTTTCGGTGATAGCCTGTTTTACGAACTGCTGGGTAACGTTTTTGGCGTTTTGCGGACAATCATCAATTGCACCTCTATATACCAGTTGCCCTAATTTGTTAAACAGGAAACATTCAGGAGTATGGGTGGCACCGAAAGCGTTGGCCATCTCGCTGTTTTTATCTATTACATACAGCCATTTGAAACCCAATTCTTCTGCATAAGTCCTCATTACCTCTTTTGAATCCGCTCCATCACGTTTCTTTTCATTTGAATTAAGGATGATTACGCCAACCTTATTTTTGATTGCATGACCGGATGCGTCCATCATTCTCACCTGATTCTCAACAACAGCGGTACATGTGTTGGAGCTGAATATGACAAGTAATCCATTTTCTTTCCCGGCACGCTTCATACTCACCCTCGCACCTGCATAATTCTCCATTTTAACATTTGCTTTAGGTATGAATGCCCCGATTTTGAGTGGTTCAATCGTTTTAACATGGGGTGAAATACGCTTATCTGAGGCAGCCGACAGGCTGAATATAGATAGAGATATGAACAATACTATATAATTCATCTTACCGGTTTAGCCGTACTTACAAAATTTTGTGCCAGATTTTTATTTTGGATCGTTTTTTCCTGGTAATAACTCATTTTCAATTGCAAACAACGATCCAAGGTGAGCCACTACTTAAAATCCGTGAGATGTTTTCTCTTTTGAATTTGTGCGGCTGACCCTCCTTTTTCGAAGGGAGACCGCGTGCGCTAGAGCTTTAGCGGTAGTGCGCACTTTAGGCGCTTGTGCCAAAGCTTCGTCCGACAGCTGTCAGCGTTGGGTTGCTGTTTGCAATTGAAAATTAGTCACTACCGTTTTCTTCTGCGATGGCGCGTAAGGAATGAATGCAAACATTCAGTTCGTAACCGATCAGCAGAATGAGCGAATTAATGTAAATAGTAAACATGAGGATGAGAATGGTGCCGATTGAGCCATACACTTTATTGTAGGCCGCAAAATTGTTCACATAGTATGAAAAGATGAATGTGGTTAATACGACAAGGAAGGTGGCTACAATTGCGCCCGGCGACGCCAGTTTCCATCGTTTGTGAACGGCCGGTGCGTATTTGTAAATAATTCCAATGGAAGAAAGTACAAGCAAAATTATAATCAGCGACTTGATATTATAGATCAGCACCCTGATAAAATGATTCGTGATTTCCAGCTGATCCATGATATACTGGAAAAAAGTTCCCTGTAAAACGATAAGAGTTATTGTTGCAATGATCAGGAATATTAAAATGGTTGTGAGCCTGATAGCCAGCCATCGCTCCCTTAAAAATCCCCTTTCTTTAAAATGATGCAGAGACCTGTTAAAGGAGCGCATAATCGCCATAATAGCATTTGAAGAATAAAATATAGCTACAATGAAACCCAGTGATAATAAACCTGAGCGGGGAGTATTTAAAAAATCATTCAGGAAATTGGCCACAAGACCGTAAGTATTTTCATTGGGGGTGATTGATTTTGTGATATCCAGTAATTCAATAGTAATTTCTCTGGAAATTGGCATATAAGGGATAAGCGTACAGATAAAGATAGTTGCTGCAGGAATAGCCATCAGAAAATTAAAGGATACGGCTGCTGCACGATCATTTAGCCCAACCTTATTCATCTGGCTAATAAAAAATTTAATTACATCATACAGTGGAACGCCTTCAAAACCGGGCAGTAATATTTTTTTACTCCAGGTTCTTAAAAGGCCCGCAGGTTTACTGTTTAATATTTTAGACCTGATATCAATCATTACCAATTTCTTCCTGTGCCGGTTTTTGTTTTTTCTGTTCAAGAAGATTTAATGCCTGCTGGTATTCTTTTGCATATTTAAGATGTTCCTGGTAGGTAGATGTAAATACATGTTCCTGCGAGAAGTCCTTCTTTGCTACAAAAAACAAATAATTTGTTTTGGGTGAACTTAACACTGCGTCCAGGGTTTTTAATGATGGCGTGCATATGGGTCCGGGAGGAAGTCCCTTGTTCCTGTAAGTATTATAAGGCGATTGTACAGCGAGATGTTTTGTGTAAATCCTTTTTAGCCCAAAATTACGCAGGGCGTATTTTACTGTTGGATCGGCGCCTAGTGGAATGCCTTTATTTAGCCTGTTAATATATACACTGGCCATAAAACCTTTTTCGTGATCGTTAGTGGTTTCTTCTTCAATTATTGATGCGAGTATGTACACGCTTACAGGTGATAATGATAATGAATCTGCTTTGGCCTTTCTTTCTTCGTTCCATACTTTTTTATTTTCAGCGAATAATTTTTTGAATATTCCCGCCGGGGGAGTGGTCCACAAATAAGTATAGGTATTTGGAAAAACAGATGTCATTACTGTATTCGTATCGAGATTGTATTGCTTTAATGAATCGTTGTTATTAATAAACTGCATGATCTGTGAAGAATCTACTTCAAATTTCCTACCAATTAGCGAAGCGAGGTTTTCCTTCGTGCGTAATTTGGTGATTACGAGATTCACAGGAGACTGATGACCATTTCTCAGCATTCTTGCAATTTCCAGCAGGCTCATCCCATTGTCTATTTTGTATTTACCCGGTTTCAATTTTTCCCACACGTTCATTTGTGAAGCCAGCAGGTCAAATGATTTGGGATTTTTTACCAGCCAATTCTCATCTATGGCTTTCATTACCTCTTCTTTTGTGGCCATACCGGTATGAATCAGCAGGTCCCTTGATTTTTCAGGGAAGGGAGTGTTAGAAAAGAAGAACCTGGCCGCAATGGCCGCAATAACCAGGAACAAAGCAACCAGTATATACACAAACCTTTTAAGCATAGGCTATTGATTAGCGTGTAAAATAAAGAAAAAACGCCGCGCAGGCGACGTTATGATAAATTGAAGACAGTATAATTAGTTTAAGGGCCTATGGCTGTACCGGAGCCGCCGGAATTTGCGGCATTTCGGGCGCAGGTGCAGTTTGGGTATTTACCGGTCTCAGATTTGGTTCACTGCTGCGGGAAGCAGAATCTGATATGAACATTGGGGATGCGATGCTCAATAAAGCAATCAGTACGGCCAGCACCCAGGTGCCTTTTTCGAGTACATCGGTTGTTTGTTTCACTCCCATGAACTGACTGTTGAAACCAGCGATACTTCCTGACAGTCCACCACCTTTAGGATTCTGTACCAGGATAAAAAACACTATCGCTACAGAAACAACAATTACGAGTATCAGGAAAAACAGTGCCATGTTGAACTTACTTTAATTGATCGATTTTGGCTGCAAAATAAGCTGATTTGTCCGGATTATTCAAACTTAATTTAGTATAGATGTCCCGGGCCTTCTCCCTGTTCCCCTGTTTGATCCATACTTCGGCCATTGTTTCGGTCAATACCTCTTTTTCTTCGATTGATGTGGCCGCGGTGCGGGTAACTGTAGAATCTTCTATTTGGGGTGAAATTGTTTCGGATGCAGGTAGTTTTTTCATGCTGCGCAGCCATTCGGTAAAGCTCTTGAGTTGCTGGCCAAGTTTGTCCTTACCCAGATCCGCGAGTTGCAATCTTATACCCTGGGAGGCAAAATAATCAATTGTGTGATAGGACTGGAAGGCGAGGGGCTCTTCTGTTAATTTTGATTCGGGCTTATTTTCTTTTTTTGTTTCGACGGCAGGGCTTTCAGTCTGTGCGGCAGGCAAGTCGCCGGTAGCAGGTAGGCCGCCATCTTTGTAATCTTCAACGATTGAAGAATTTTTCAGGAGCCAGTCCAGGCGTAAAGGATTATTAATGTACAGGCCGGCGGTGATTAGGTTATCCTGGTTATCCTGCAGTTTTTTAGCAAGTAAAAAACGAGCTGAAACAGAGTATGGATATTTTTCAATAAAGTCTTTTAACTCTTCCGTTGAAGTATTATCAAGTGTTTCTTTTTGAAAAAGATGTTTTGTTATAGAGTTGATTTCTGTAAGCATGAATAATATTATCTGGGTAAGATATTATTTACCAGTTAGAAAATATCCTGTTGAAAATTTCATCTGTAAGGTTTTTTAATATTTCATCACTCCTTTGCGATTCTGCAGCCTGAAGGCTGAGGTTGGCGCTGAAATCAAAGTTACGACTTACATCTGCTTCAAAATTAGCCTTCTGGTCCAATCGGTTTTGGAATACAATATGCACACCAACAGTTAACCTGTTAGTGGCCGATTGCTGATCAGAAATACCTGCTGTTGAAACATTATAGTTTCTTATTTCGGCGCTGATTTCATAATGAGCGTCTTCTCCCGGCACTAATGTCAATCTTGTCTGGTTGTTTATTTTCTGTCGCAACCGGTCTGTTAACTGCGGGCTCAGCTGCGGATTAATATATGTGGCTTTATTCTCAATATAATTTACGCGCACTGTTTTTATTTCCGGTGGAATACTTACATCTTTAAAAGAATAACAACCACTGAATAATATAACAACCGAAAAAAATACAAATAATTTATGCATGTAACTGTTATTCTTTAATATCGTATTCTTTCAATTTCCTGTATAATGTTCTTTCGCTGATGCCAAGATCTGTTGAAGCATCTTTTCTTTTTCCCCTGTGTTTTTTTAATGCTTTTTCTATCAGTTCTTTTTCCTTGTCCATAATATTCAGCGATTCTTCTACTTCTTCGTGATTATGGATATCATCGTGATGTAAAAGTACCGGAGAATTGGATTGTGGCTGAACCTGAACGGGCTGGATCATATTATTATCCTGCAATTGCAATTCTTTTAATTCATTAATGAACGAAGGATTATGTGAAGCCAGCGAAGGGTTCTGTAGAATGTCAAGGAACATTTTCTTCAATTCGTTCACATCTTTTTTCATATCGAAAAAAAGCTTGTATAATATCTCTCTTTCATTAGCAAACTCGTGACCTGTTGAAACCATGCCATCACTGGCTAACATGGGCAAACGGTTTATATTTCTTTCAGGAAGAAAACGCCTGAGCTCCCTTCCACTTACCACCCTGTCTGTAGCCAGTACTGATACCTGTTCTGCAATATTCTTCAATTCACGAACATTGCCCGGCCAGGGATAATTTATTAACAGATTTTTCGCGTCGTCTTCTAATTGTATGGGCGCTGTTCTATATTTTTCCGAAAAATCTGCAGTAAATTTTCTGAATAAAATAATAATATCTTCCTGGCGATCACGTAGTGCGGGCACCCTGATAGGAACAGTGCTTAAACGATAATACAGATCCTCCCTGAATTTTCCCTGCTGGTTAAGCAAAAGCAGATCTTTGTTGGAAGCTGCGATTACACGTACGTCTGTCTTCTGTACTTTGGATGATCCCACCCGGATAAACTCCCCCGTTTCTAATACTCTTAGTAATCGTGCCTGTGTGCCTAAGGGCATCTCTCCAATTTCATCAAGAAATATTGTGCCGCCACTTACTGTTTCAAAATATCCTTTCCTGCTGTCTACAGCTCCTGTGAATGATCCTTTTTCATGTCCGAATAATTCTGAATCGATCGTTCCTTCCGGAATTGCTCCGCAGTTAACAGCAATAAACGGATTATGTTTTCTTGCAGACAATGAATGAATGATATTTGAGAACACTTCTTTACCTACACCACTTTCTCCGAATATTAATACCGTCAGATCGGTACCAGATACCTGCGATGCTACCTGTAACGCGAAATTTAATGCCGGTGAATTTCCTATAATCCCAAACCTGTTCTTTATACTCTGAATTTCCATCTTCGTTAAATTATTTCTCCCAATAATGTTCCGCCAGTTGAACCGGTAATACGAACTTTTACATATTCTCCTTTATTAACAATTCCATTCTTTTTAAATACTACAACTTTATTTTCACTGTTCCTGCCCATCCATTCATTTTCATTCTTTTTCGAGTTTCCTTCTACTAATACTACTGATTCCTTACCGATATCCTTCCTGTTGCTTTGTTCTGATAATTTTCTTTGGAGGTGAACGATTTCGGTTAATCTTCTTTTTTTGGTTTCTTCAGGTACGTCATCTTTAAATCTTCTTGCCGCAAGTGTACCGGGCCTTTCACTATAAAAATACATATAACTGAAATCGTAATTACAATACTGTATTAATTCAAGTGTTTCCTGGTGATCCTCTTCTGTTTCTGTGCAGAAGCCAGCAATAATATCGGAACTGATTCCGCAACCGGGAATAACCTGTCTTATCCTGTCAACTTTCGATTTATACCATTCTCTTGTATAAGTGCGATTCATCAACTGTAATATTCTATTCGAGCCGCTTTGTACCGGCAGATGAATACAATTACAGATATTATCGTATTTCGCAATAGTGAATAATACTTCGTCATTAATATCTTTCGGATGGGAAGTTGAAAATCGTACTCTTAATTCAGGGTTAATTAAAGCGACCTGTTCCAGCAGCGCTGCGAATGTTACAGGTTTGCCCCAGCCATGCGTTTTTTCTTCATCCGGCGTCCAGTAATAGCTGTCAACGTTTTGCCCGAGTAATGTTATTTCTCTGTAACCTTGATCGAATAATTCTCTGCATTCCCGTATAATCGAATGTGGGTCGCGACTGCGTTCACGCCCGCGGGTAAAAGGAACGACGCAGAAGGCACACATGTTATTACATCCACGCATGATACTTACAAATGAAGTAACCCCATTTGAGTCCAGTTTTACGGGTGAAATATCTGCGTAAGTTTCTTCGCGACTCAGTAATACATTAACCGCCTTCATTCCGGTTTCGGCTTCTGTAATCAAAGAGGGAAGTGAGCGGTATGCGTCGGGGCCAATTACCAGGTCCACCAGCTTTTCCTCTTCCAGTAATTTGGATTTAAGTCTTTCGGCCATACAACCCAGCACGCCTACTAAAGTGCCGGGTCGTTCTTTTTTTATTACCCGGAAATCGTGGAGTCTTTTGCGAACGGTTTGTTCGGCCTTTTCTCTTATCGAACAGGTGTTTAAGAATATAAGATCGGCCTCTTTGTAATTTCTTGTAGCGCCAAAACCGTTATCATTCAAAATAGAAGCTACAATTTCGCTATCAGCAAAATTCATGGCACAACCGTAGCTTTCAATGTAAAATTTCTTTTCGTATTGATTCTCATCCACTACAAACGGCGCATAGGCTTCGCCCTGCCTTAATTCATCCTGCACTTTATTTCCGGTCAGATTCAACATTTTAGTCTCCAGGTTTGAACGTGCGAAGATAAGGTATAATGATGACAGGATGACAGGGGATACACCCTGGTTGTGTGAATGCGGGACTGTGGTGAGTAAGAATATTATCTCAATATCACTGTACCAATGGTTTTGAGTAATTCCCTTTCCATTTGTTTGAGATGCTGATGTGTTTGTATCACTACGAGCTGCTCTTCAGGAGAAGTTTTTTTGTCGAGATCCTTGGCGTTCTCTTCGATCATTTTTTTGATCTTTCGAAGTTTAAGATAACTCACTGTGGAGGTGATTTCTTCTTTGTAAAGATCATCCCTGGTTGGAATCTTTCCTTCAAAATGCTGTTTCCAGTTTGGACTCAGTTCGTATGGGAAATCCATCAGGCCCACAACAGCTGCGCTAACCTGCTGGTCTTCATAATATAAGAAATTTCTTGAAGTGGGGCCAATGCCGGCATGGTACCAGGCTTTATATATTTCCATGATTTGTACCAGCGAAAGATCTTCCACAAGACGTTCATCCAGAAATTCCTCCAGTATAAAATCTGCTACACGTTTTTCTTCGGTCCATTCTTTTAACCCGAATTCTATTAGGCATCTTACAATTGCCTTTTCATGTAGTTCATCTTTTCTTAAAAGGGATAATATATCTGAATCAGCTTCAGGAATTTCCTGACCAATGATTACTGGTGGTTCAATATGTTTATTTTCCAGCTTCTCTACTTTCTCACGTATGTGTTTATTGACCAAATTCAATAAACCAGATTCCTCTATTCTTAATAACTCTGCAGATTTCCTTATATAATCCTGCCTTTTGGTAAAGTCTTCTGCCTTATTTATCCTGGCAATTGTTTCTGCAATGGTATTTACAACGGCCGACTTTTTCGCGGTGTCATTTCCCGCTTCATTTAATGACACTTCAAGCTGAAATAAAACGAAATCTTTTTTGTTCTCAGTAATAAATTCCCTGAAAAGTGTTGATCCAAGTTTATTTACATAACTGTCCGGATCATCGCCATCCGGAATTAATACCAGCTGCACATTTAATCCCTGTTCGAGTGCAAGATCCAGCCCGCGCATAGCGGCCTTTATTCCCGCAGCATCGCCGTCATAAATAATAGTAAGATTATTAGTGTATTTTTTTACCAGCCTTAGCTGATCGGGTGTAAGTGAGGTGCCACCGGAAGCTACCACATTTTCTATTCCTGCCTGGTGTAACGATACAACATCTGTATATCCTTCAACCAATAAACATTCATCATTTTTATCAATTGCCTGGCGTGCAAAATATAAGCCGTATAATATTTTACTCTTTACATAAATATCATTTTCAGGCGTATTAATATATTTTGGTGCCTTGTCAACCTTTCCAATAACCCTGGCACCAAATCCCAATACTTTTCCCGACTGGTTATGTACAGGAAATATTATTCTGTTCCGGTAATTATCTACAGGTCTTTCATCGCGTAAAACAACGAGCCCGCTTTTCTGAAGATATTCTATATTATACTGTGCCTGTAAAGCAGCTTTTGTGAATGCGTCACGTTCATTTAATGAATATCCCAACTGGAATTTCTCAATTATTTCTTCTCTGAAGCCTCTTTCCTTTAAATAGCTCAGTCCTATATCACGGCCCTGCTCATGTGTAAATAATATTTCAGAAAAATGCTTCTGTGCAAATGAATTAAGAATAAACAAACTGTCGGCTGCCTGTTGCTGTAGTTTTACCTCCGGACTAACTTCCGTTTCTTCAATTTCAACATTGTATTTGTTGGCCAGCCATTTAAGCGCCTCCACATATGAATACTTTTCATGCTCCATGATGAAGCTGATGGTATTGCCGCTTTTGCCGCATCCGAAACATTTGTAAATCTCCTTAGTAGGAGACACAGTGAAGGATGGGGATTTTTCGTTGTGGAATGGGCAAAGTCCCAGGTAATTTACGCCGCGTTTTTTCAGGCGCACAAATCCACCTACTATTTCGACGATATCTATCCGGGAAAGTATTTGTTGTATGGATTGTTGACTGATCAAGGGGTGTAAATATACGTATTCAAAAAAACTTGGTTACTATGCTTTTACTTATCAGATGAGGTTTGTATATTGTCCCAAATCCGATATAAAATCCACACCTATGAGAACACTTATACGCGTTTTCTTACTGGGAATCATCTGCTTACCGTTACTGTCAAGGGCAGAAAAAACTGCTCCTTCTTCAGTTGATTTCTTTGCGGCTGGTCCAACTGCAGGTTGCCCTCTTTTAACAGTTACGTTTGTTCCTGATCCTTTTGGTAGTGTGACCGATCCTTATATTGGGCAGGAATGGGACTTTGGTGACGGTGAAACTTCAACTGTATATTCTCCTCATCATACTTATTCAACAGTGGGAAGCTTTGATGTTATGCTGGTAATGATAAAACAATCAGGCATCAGGGATACCTTAATAAAACACAATTTTGTTCAAACCAGCAGTGCTTTTACGCTTGACCTGGGTCCGGATGTAATTATATGTTCTGGTGGCTCCGCCCTGCTTGATGCAACGGTAGCCGGTGCAACCAGTTATTTATGGGAAGATGGATCAACTACGCCTACAATTCAAACATTTTTTGAAGGCGAGTATTCTGTAGAAGTTGAAAAAGATGGTTGTATAGCAAGAGATACCATCTATGTTACTTCCGCCCCTACATTATCTGCAGATTTTGATTATGAATTTACTGCCGGTTGTTCACCCATTGCTACAACATTCATTGAAATGTCGCAGTCATGTACGGGAACAGTAAATGAATGGAGTTGGGATTTTGGAGACGGAACTCCTATTTCTACCGATAAAAACCCTGTACATAATTATGCCGCACCTGGCGATTACGAAGTAATATTAACGGTAAAGAACAGCATTGGTTCTGTTTATGCAACAAGTAAAACGGTTACCATTGAAGGAGTTGCTTCGCCAACTGTTGAGCTGGGCGATGACATTAAATTATGTGAAGGCGCAAGCGAAACGCTTGTTGCTGCCGGAACAGGCGCTTCATTTCTATGGAATACCGGCGAAACCGGTTCCTCTATAGTGGTAAATGCTTCAGGTAATTATTATGTTGAGGTAACGCTCGACGGTTGTACCGCTTCAGATACTGTTAATGTTGAAGTATCGCCTACTTTGGCTGTTGATTTTTCTGCAACGAAACTTTCGGATTGTTTGCCGATGAAATTCCAATACACAGATAACACTACATTTTGCACAAGTGAGGTAGACACCTGGCATTGGGATTTTGGTGATGGAACAACTTCAGACGAACAAAACCCTGAACATACATTTAATAATCCCGGCCAATTTCCAGTTCGTCTTACCGTTACGCTCAAGAATAGTAGTTCTTTAAATAAAATGAGGAAAACGCTTGTTAATCCGATGGATTTTGAGGTTAACCTCGGACTCGATACGACTATATGCCAGGGTGAAATGATTACCCTTGATGCCGGAATGCCTGGGATGACCTATGAATGGAACACAGGGGAAACCACTCAGCAGATACTGGCGTTTTTTGATGGCGAATACGCTGTTAAAATGACTTACAACGGATGTGAGGCAAAAGACACGATTATTATATCAACTCAATCGCCTGCAAGTTTAAATTTTGGATATGCAGTGCAATCGCAGTGTTTGCCCGTTCAGGTGGAGTTCAGTGATAGCACTGAAATAAGATGCGGCCAAACAATTACTTCATGGAAGTGGGAGTTTGGCGATGGAGAAATATCGTATGAACAGCATCCTACTCATAATTATCTCACTGCTGAAAATTTTGTTGTTCGCCTGACTATAAATACTTCCGGAGGAAACTCGATTTCAAGTACTAAAACGGTGGAGGTGTTAAATACGATTCATACTGTTGATATTCCTGCCGAGGTTTCTGTATGCTATGGAAACACTGCACAACTTGATGCAGGTGTTGATAATGCACAATACTCGTGGTATCCCTCAGCGGGGTTGAATAATGTGGCTATTAAGAATCCTGTTGTAAAACCTTCAGCGACAGGATGGTATTATGTTGATGTAACCAAATGTATGGTTACTGTAACCGATAGTATTTACGTAATAGCTGATAGTATCACCAAACCCGTACTTGTACAGGATGGGAATACACTTAAAACATCTGTAATAGCCGCTACTTACGAATGGTACCGTGATAACGTAAAGATCATCGGCGCTAATGGTAAAAGTGTACGTCTGGATAAACAAGGCTATTATTTTGTGAAGGTGTTTAATAATACCGGTTGTGAAAAAGAATCAGCAGCGGCATTTTACCTGCCCGTTTCAGGAAGGGAAAAAAAGGAGGATATGAGGTTAAAGATCACACCAAACCCTGTGACTGACGGCACTATTAACATCATATTTTCTCAGTTACCCGGAAAACCAGCAAAGGTTACGGTGTACGATTCAAAAGGATCTAAAGTGCTGACTGCCCTGGTGAGTAATCACAGGAATCCGTTGTACTGTCAGAAACTGTCGAAGGGATTGTATATGGTAGAGGTAATATTTGATAACAAGCGGATGACAAAGCCTGTAGTGGTGCAATAAAACTGGTAGAGCCACTACTATAAAATTCGTGATTTGCGAAAATTTGTATAAATTAGGAGACCTAATTCTGAACCTGCGAGAATTTAAATGTTTTTAATTTTTAAACTTAAAATCTCTCCCATGGTAACCACTGCAGAAACAGGTCAACTCGCTGGCGAATGCACATTATGGGTTGACACATTACGTTCGTTCAGGAACAAGTTTCAAAATCATAAAGTGATGTTGTTGCAGCTTGCGGCAGATCAAACTCAAAAGGACATGTTACTGGAGATCGAACATTTCGATAACCAGTTTCATATCCAATTGATCAATGTTCATGACCTCAAACAGTCGATCAAAAAACATATGAATAAAATAGCTTTTGAAAAAGCGTATAATAATGGTCATTTATCAGACGACCTACTGGCGCGCCAGGAATATTTATACGATGAATTTCAACGCTTAGATACCACGCTTCATATCATTTCAAGAGAATTTGACAGGTTTGCTAAGTACCTGGGCGTAAAATAATTATTTCAGTGACATTATCCATTTGACAATTTTCTCTGCATCTGCGGGAGGTAATGCGGGGTGAGCAGGCATTGCTGTTTCTCCCCATACTCCTTTGCTGCCTTTAATTATTTTACCTGATAAGTAATTAATAGCATCATTTTTATCGGTATATTTTTTGGACACATCTGTAAAAGACGGCCCTATAGATTTCTCATTAAGTTTATGACAGGTAGCACAATCGAGCGTTTCCATAATTGTTTTACCTGCAATAATATCATCACCTTGCTGATGTCCCTGTTTGAATTGTGCAGAATCAACAGTTGACGGAATTGTATTCTCTGCAACAGCAGTTTTTTTAATTAATTCACCACTATTATAATCAATTCGTGATAAAGCTGCATCAGGATTTTTCGTGAACCAGCCTTTGCCATATTCAAGCACATATAATTTTCCATCGGGCCCCAGTTCGATATCGATAGGTGCATTGAATTTTGTGGATGGCATGAATGGCTCCATATTATCAAAATCTCCATTTGGCAGCATGGTAACCACTTTGATCCAGCCACGTATCCAGTCGTAAATAAATAATTTACCATTGTAATATGCAGGCATTGTTTTATCACTACCATTATATAAAACAGGTCCGGCCATTGCATTTCTTCCGCCGCTACCTACCTGGGGGAAATCCGCAGATTCTCCATAAGGGTAATAAATAAATGCTGGTTGTGCGGGCGGTAATTCCGTTAAACCTGTATTGTTGCGCGAGCGGTTAACAGGTTTTGCAGGATCAAATATTTCACCCGATTCTCCATTTGTAAAATTGTATTCACGGTAAGGATAATTCTTTCCAACAAATAATGGCCAGCCAAAATATCCGGCTTTACGTGCCTGGTTAACTTCATCATATCCTCTTGGTCCGCGTGTGATTGTGTCAACACTTGCATCAGGACCAACTTCTCCCCAATACAAATAACCAGTATTATTATCAATAGAAATTCTATAAGGATTACGGTTACCCATTACGTAAATTTCCGGCCTTGTTTTATCCTGACCCTTAGCAAAAAGATTCCCTTCGGGAATATCATAACTACCATCGTTATTAATTTTTAAACGAAGGATCTTGCCGCGCAGGTCATTTGTATTAGATGAAGATCTTCTGGCATCGTACTGTTCATGGCCGGGACGATCATCAATAGGAGCGTAGCTGTTATTTAAATATTTCTGCCCCTTTTCATCAAATGGCGTAGTATTATCTCCGGTAGATAAATACAGCAATTTGTCTTTTCCAAAAGTAATTGAGCCGCCAGTATGACAACAAATCCCTCTCTGCGAATAAAACTGGAGAACTATTTTTTCTGATGTTGAATCTATTTTATCATTCTTAAAAACAAACCTCGACAGCCTGTTAACGGAAGTATCGGCTGGAGAATAAAATACATACACGTAATTATTGTTTTTAAAATCAGGATCAGCGTGTATGCCCATTAATCCTTCTTCAGCATTTACACCTGCAGCAGTTGTTTTATAATATACATTTAATAAGCCTGCCTGCGTGACTGAACTGTCGCTGTTTTTATATAATAATATTTCACCACGACGTTGTGTGATTAGTATATCAAGGTTAGGAAGGATCGTCATTTCAGTGGGTTCGAAAAATTCACCTTCTTTCAGTACATGCTTTGTAAAACGTTCTTCTTCAGGGGTTTTGGGAGTTTTTACTTTTGTATAATCCAGTTTATTATTCCCACCGATAGCATATTGAATGCCTCCCAGCAAATGTTTCAGGAAATTTTCTTCCTGGTAGGATTCTTCTGTATGCCCTAATTCAGTATAAAATGCCCGCCCTCCATCATATTCATGATACCATGCCATAGGATGATAGTCACCATTTGTACCCCCTTCGTATGAATTCTCATCTATTCTTATTAAGACCTTTATGTTCTTATTCAGATCTTTAAAATTGTACCATTCATCTTTTCTTTTCCATTGGTCGGGCAGATGTTTTGTGGAGATATGATTTTTATCAACGACGTTTAGTATTGCATCCTGTTGCTCAGGATGGCCATTAAAACTTGCGCCTACCAATCTTTTATACCATCCCCAGTGATAACCAGCGTCTGTGGCAGCATGGATACCTGCAAATCCCCCACCAGCCTGTATGTAGCGTTCAAATGCATTTTCCTGGTAGGTATTCAGTAAAGAATCTTTTGTATCGGTTGTATTGAGAAATATCACTGCTGAGTATTTGTCCAGTGAATCTTCATTGAAGTAACTGGCATCTTCTGTAGTATCGACAGTAAAGCCATTCTCTGTGCCAAGCTTAATAATAGCTTCCTTTGCCTGTGGAATGGAGGAGTGCCTGAAGGTGACGGTTTTTGAAAATACGAGTATCTTGGGTTGGCCTGACCTTTTATTACTGCAGGCGGCAACCAGCATTAGGGTTATCACGGCAAGCAGCACGTTTATTGTTCTCATAGAGGGCAAAATAAATGAATTGCAGAAGAATCTTCTTGATTATCACTAAAAATCTTTGGGGAATAAGGGGGAGTGCGGGCCCGGAATGTTAGCAGAAAAGACATTTTCTTACTTTTTTTTCATAGTTTTGCCGCCCGTTTCCTCAGGCTAATGCCGGGGGATTACCCACAAGGCTCCATAAGTGTCCGCCGGTGCGGAACGCCAGCAGGGTGTAAAAATTAAATATTTATAGGTCATGCCTAAAGTAAAAACGAATTCCAGTGCCAAAAAAAGGTTCAAAGTGACCGGTACAGGAAAGATCACTCACCAGAAATCTTTTAAGCGTCACATTCTTACCAAGAAGTCTAAAAAGCGCAAACGTGCTTTGAGAATGGATGGGGTTGTGCACAAATCCAACCTCGATTTTGTGAAACGTTTGCTGAGGTTAAAATAACCCAGCCTACCGCGTGCGCTAAAGCTTTAGCGGTGGCGCAAGCTTCAGCGATCGAAAAAAGATTAAACAACAACTCTAAAATTATTTCAATATGCCACGTTCAGTAAATGCAGTAGCATCAAGGGCAAGAAGAAAAAGGATTCTTAAAGCAGCTAAAGGATATTATGGTAAACGTAAAAATGTTTACACCGTTGCTAAAAACGTAATGGAAAAGGGCCTCCAATATAAATATGTTGGCCGTAAACTGAAGAAAAGAGAGTATCGTGCGCTTTGGGTTACACGTATTAATGCAGCAGTCAGAGAAGAAGGACTTACCTACTCTCAGTTCATTAACCTGCTGCGCAAAAAGGATATCACGCTTGATCGTAAGATCCTCGCTGACCTCGCGATGAACGAGCCGGAAAGCTTCAAACAGCTCGTAGCATCTGTTAAATAGATAATATTTATATTATATAAACCGGGCCCGATTTATTTAGGTCCGGTTTTTTTATTCGTAGAATTGATCAAACGATTACTTTTGCTCCCGGTTCAGTGAAACTAACCATTGTACCAACAGAAAAGGCCATGGCATTCAATAGTCCCAACGAGTTCATGAACAATAGTTATACAGACCTCGTTACGCAGACTTTCAACTATCCGCAGGAAGATTTCCAAACTAAGGACGGATACCTTCATTTCAACAATATCGACATTAAGGCGCTGATCGATAAATACGGCACGCCCATGAAATTGACCTACCTGCCCAAAATTGGTATGCAGATCAAAAAGGCCAAGAAGATGTTCGAGAATGCTTTTAAAAAGCATAAGTATGAGGGGCAATACAATTACTGCTATTGTACAAAAAGCTCGCATTTCTCTTTTGTTGTGGAAGAAGCGCTTAAACACGAGATACATCTTGAAACCTCATATGCTTACGATATAGAGATAATCAAAAAGCTATATGAAAAAAGAAAAATAACCAAGGATATATTCGTTATATGTAATGGTTATAAACAAAAATCATATACCAACAGGATTGCTAACCTGCTGAACACAGGGTTTAAAAATGTCATTCCGATTCTTGATAACCCTGAAGAGTTACTGTATTATAAGAAATCCGCAAAGGTGCCCTTCAAGTTAGGTATTAGGGTTTCGGCAGAAGAAGAACCAACGTTTCCTTTCTATACATCTCGACTTGGATTCCGCGCTCGTGATATACTGGAATTTTATGTTGATGAGATTGAAGGTAATGAAGATCGGTTCCAATTAAAAATGCTGCATATATTCCTGAACAAAGGCATTAAGGATGACATTTATTATTGGAGTGAATTAAATAAAATCATCAATTTATACTGTCAGTTAAAAAAGATATGTCCTGAACTGGATTCAATAAATATTGGTGGTGGATTTCCTATTAAACATTCTTTAGGTTTTGAATATGACTACCAGTTCATGATTAATGAAATTGTAGGAAATATAAAAAAGGCATGTAAGAAAAATAAAGTACCCATGCCGCATATATTCACCGAATTTGGCAGCTATACCGTTGGTGAAAGCATGGCACATATTTACAGCGTAATAGGACAGAAGATGCAGAACGATCGTGAAATATGGTACATGATCGACTCTTCATTTATTACTACGTTGCCGGATACATGGGGTATTGGAGAAAAATTCCTTTTACTGCCTATAAATAAATGGAGCGAAGAATACCAGCGGGTTGTACTGGGGGGGATTACCTGCGATAGTCATGATTATTATGATTCGGAAGAACATGTCAATGAAGTGTTCCTCCCTAAAATAAATAACGGAGAACCTTTATACCTTGGTTTTTTTCACACAGGTGCATACCAGGATCAGATCAGTGGATACGGTGGAATTAAACATTGTTTGATCCCATCACCCAAACATATTATAGTTGATCGCGATAAAAATGGAAAACTGGTTGATTGGGTGTATGCCAAGGAACAGACCGCGCAGAGTATGCTTAAAATACTGGGCTACATCAAATAACCTTCACCCGGGATGAGGTTTACTATTCTTTACACTATTGAGGGGCGGATTAAACCGGGAAACTAAAATTCCCGGTTGTAGGCCGATCAGATATTATCTATCTCAACTAATATTAAACCCCCTGCGAGATTATGGAGCAGGTGTGCCCGGGGCGCTTATCTTTTTTTGATCTTATATTTCCTGTTCACCTTCGGACTGTTAAAGTATTGATTTAATTCTTCTTCAGTCATGTTATTCGTGATATCAATGGGAATATCAATCAGCTGAATCTGTATCTGCCTTAATTCGTCTTTCAATTTGTTTGCCTTTTGCACGATTTGCGGATCCCTTTCACCTAAAAGACTGTTATCGCGAATCATATATTCAAGGCGTTTAATAGAAGAGCGTATAAGGGATGCCTGGTTCTGATCAAATGTTTTGGCAGGAGAGACTGCTTCTTTTACAGGAACGAGTGAAACGCCAACGCTGGGCAATACGCGTCCGGTTTTTACTGCACCTTCACTGGATGATGAAGAAAGAATGCTTCCGGTAAGTGCGGTGGTTGAACCTGTGATATCAAATGTTGTACGGGTGTTTTTTGCTTTACGTACATTCCTGTCTAATTGCAGAAACGTATATTTTAACTGGAGAATATATGTATTTACGGCACGCACCTGTTTGTTGTATTCATCTAGTGCGAGAGGATAATTTAACGCGTCTTTTACAACGATTCTAACTACAGCAGTGTCTTTCAACATGAACCTGTTAGCACCAATAAAACTTAAGGTGACCACTTTTACTTTTGAGGAATCTGATTCCTTTACGAAATCAAATCCGGGCGACCAGGTGAAATCCTGGTTGCATTCCCTGATCACTGAATAATTGATCAAAGGCGTGTTGGAAAAAAAGGTAATATTTTCTATAGGGAAACTTCCGTTTTCACACTGTACTTTAAAGTTAACGGTTTCCCCTTCTTCTACATATAAAGTTCCGCTTACTGAGGGTTTAACTTTCGAGGGAATAATATCTGTATTGTAGAAAACAATTGTAAGGAATGTATCAACTTTATCAGTCGGATCGTGAAGGTTCTGAACTCCTACATTCACTTTGTATTCGTTGTCGTACTTTAATTTCCCGGAAAAGAAATACGATTTTTCTACCTTAACGGTTAGCAGGCCGTTGTCTTTATTTAATCGTACACCGATAGGTGAATTTTTCAGGTACCAGTAATATTCCTCGGGACTTTTATTTATCTCCATCCTATACTGAAGGATAGAATCGACGTGAAGTGTAAAGTAGGGGTTAATATTGATGATTCTTAGAACAGTGTCTTTTGGCGTGGATATAGTATCAATATGTAAATGCTGAAGGCTGTCATTTTTAGGAATCTGCCCGAAAGCATGCATAGTCGCAAGGGATATTGATACCACCAGGAAAAGTTTATTCATCAGTTTACCTTGTTTTGACATCATAAAGATCCTTAAAGATAACTAGTAGTATTTTATCACAGACGAGCCAATCTTGTTAAATGTTGCGCGAAGTTAAATTATAAAAGTCAAAATGAGACATTACCAAAAATACGGGATCCGTAAAGGACCCCGCATTGAGCTAACTGACAGCAATAAACGAAATTAACTGATGGCTATCTGTTTAGATTCAGCCTTAACTTCTTCTTTCTTAGGCAATTCTACATTCAGAATTCCATTTTCATATTTTGCCTGGATGCCAGAAGTATCTACTTTTTCATCGAGGCTAAAGCTCCTTTTAAAACTACTAAAACTGAATTCACGGCGGAGGAGTTTTGACCCTTCACTAATATTTTCTTCTTTCTTCTCATAACTCACGGTCAACAGACCATTATCAACATGTATCTTAAAATCTTCCTTATTCCTTCCGGGAACGTTAAGTTCTAACCGGTAAGCTCCAGGGGTCTCATAAACATTTGCAGAAACTGCCCATTTTCCTGCATCTGCATCAAATACAGAGGGAAAGTTAAAGAAATCGTTGAAGATGTTTTCGTACCTGGCTGGTTGTCTTCCGTTAAATTTTACTAACATAACTTATGCTTTTTTGGTTGTTTGAATTTTTGATATGAAACATCAAACGATATACCGACGCGTATTTTGATGACATTATAACATGTTTTGTTAAAATTTGCTGACATTATTGCACATTCAATTATCTATGTCGTCAATTATTGATAATACCCTAGCTTTGCATTCTTAAATAACAATTCAAACTGATAATAATATGTATCCCGAGGAATTTGTGATCCCCATGAAAGAGGAGCTTACTGAAAACGGATTTACCGAGCTATTAACTCCTGATGATGTAACGAACCAACTGAAACAAAAGGGAACCACCCTGGTAATGATCAATTCTGTTTGCGGATGTTCTGCAGGAACTGCACGTCCTGGTGTTTTAATGGCTGTTGCGAATACTTTGAAGAAACCGGATCACCTTACTACAAGTTTTGCAGGATTTGATATTGATGCAATAAACACTTTAAGGCAGAACCTTCTTCCTTATCCACCTTCTTCACCCGCTGTCGCTTTATTTAAAGATGGAGAATTGGTACATTTTATTGAGAGACATATGATTGAGGGCCGTTCGGCACAAATGATTGCGCATAATTTAATTGCGGCATTCGAAGAGTACTGTTAATTATAGTCACCAACCCCACTAATTCATGTATCCTAACCTGTATTATGCCTTTAGGGATCTTTTTGGCGTAGAATGGCCGGCACTTAGATTTATTAACACATTTGGTTTTTTCGTTGCCCTGGCGTTCCTGGCAGCGGCCTATGTGCTTACCCAGGAACTAAGGCGCAAACAACGTGCAGGTTTATTATCTTCAGTAGATACAAAAATTGTGGTGGGCCGCCCAGCCAGTACCACTGAACTCTTTACCAATTTTATTCTTGGCTTTTTGCTGGGTTATAAACTCATAGGATTATTCTTTTCCAATAGTGAAACAACCCCAGACCCTGCAGCGTTTATTTTCTCCTCGCAGGGTAATTGGCCTGCAGGTATTTTATTCGGATTGTTATTCGCGGGCCTCAGGTGGTACGAAAAAAATAA
>CAYLVR010000031.1:0-25235 GCA_964387165.1 uncultured Chitinophagaceae bacterium
AAGGGATCATTTGTACAGATAGTAAGACCTGAATAGCAGGTTGCCAGTACTCCGGCTGCCAAAGGAGCGGAGCCGGTACCACCATTGTCGAACATTATAATGTTTTCACCATCATCGGGTTCAATTATTTGCAGGGTAGTTGTTCCTCCTTCAATAAAATTTACTCCTGTATTATTTTTCCAGGTATTCAATGCACGCTGAAAAGTTTGTTTTGCAGGGCTGGCATTAATATTAACGCCACTGTTTGCTGTGCTGGTACTGTACTTAATACTGTACCCGCCATTATTATTACGATCGCCGAGGTTAAATTGTTTTATACCATATGGACTACCAAGATCCGCCGTAAGTATGCTGAATAAAACGGTGAGAGTGCCAGAAGAAGTGACCATTACCCCTGCATCATCATAAACGCGGATAAAACCTGTACCCGCATTTCCTGGAACACGAACCCTTATCTGTACATTGCTCCAGGAAACGATTAACGGGCTCGTATTATCTACTGTAATATAAGTTCCGGGGTTGGCGTCGGCCGATTGAAAAGATATGGCAGCGCTGCCAGTTCTGGTGCCAAAACCAGTACCTGTTATTGTAAGCAGGTTGTTTGTTGGATCCATAAACGCACCTGCATGTACAGTAGTGGGGCTAAAAGAAGAAATAGCCGGAGCAAGCACTGAATTGCTTTGGGCATTCATTGTTCTGGATGCCTTTTCTATACTGAATGCTGTATTCTTTACCTGAACTCTTTCTCTTATTTTATTAATTAACTCAGGGTATAATGTTCTTTCAATATCATCGTATGCTACAAATGGAGCCGTTGCTTTTTTCGACAGAAGGTCATATTTAAAAAAACCCTGGGAACTGCTATATATATCAAACTTATCATTTTTCGTATTGGTGCAAAAAAATATGCCAATATCATTTTTATCGAGTGTAAGCAAATGGCTGGCATGAATATATGATCCATCCACTGCGCCGCCTACCGTAATTATTTCAATTACATTTTTCTGTAATGATCCTTTGAATATTTTATAGACCTCAACTTCGTTGGAAGTATAAATAATACGGTGACCCTCACCCCAGTAAGATCTTTTGCTGATTACTTTCCCTTCAACAATAAGTGAAGAACGGCTGATTTTTTCGTCCGTTGAAATTTTAAAGATACCCTGTGACTGACTAATACCGGAAAACAGGATTAATGCACCCAAAATAATGAAAGCCAAACTGGAAAATCTTCCCATAGGTGAGTGAAATTATTTATTTGTTTTAACCGTCAAATCTTTAACAAGGCGGTCAGGTCTGAATCAAAAAACGCTCGATACCGGTTGTTAATTGTTCTGCCTCATACTCTTATACCTATTAATAAGGCCGTTGGTTGAACTGTCGTGCGAATTAACGGGCTCATCATCTTTCAATTCAGGCAATATCCTGTTTGCCAGTTGTTTCCCCAGCTCTACCCCCCACTGATCAAAACTAAAAATATTCCATATTACTCCCTGAACAAAAATTTTATGCTCATAAATGGCAATAAGCTGGCCAAGGTTAAACGGTGTTATCTTTTTTATAAGGATAGAATTGGTTGGGCGGTTGCCGGTGAATACTTTATACGGAACAGCAAAGGAACCGGGTTTTGTTTCCTGCTTTACTTCTTCTTCAGTTTTACCGTTCATGAGCGCCTCCGTCTGGGCGAAAAAATTGGACAGAAGCTTTTGATGATGATCGCCTTCGGGGTTATGGCTGATGGCCGGAGCTATAAAATCACAGGGTACCGTTACCGTTCCCTGGTGGATCAATTGGTAAAAAGCATGTTGACCATTGGTGCCTGGCTCGCCCCAGATAATTGGCCCTGTGGCGTAGTGTACTTTATCATCATTACGATCTACATATTTACCATTGCTCTCCATATTTCCCTGTTGAAAATAGGCGGCAAAACGATGCATATACTGATCATAAGGAAGAATAGCTTCGGTTTGGGTACCAAAAAAATCGGTATACCATAAACCGATCAATGCAAGAACAACCGGAATATTTTTTTCGAAAGAAGTATTTCTGAAATGTTCATCTGTATGATTCGCCCCTCTTAAAAGCTGGTCGAAATTATTGTAACCGATACTTAGGGCAATTGATAAACCGACTGCGCTCCATAAAGAATATCTTCCGCCAACCCAATCCCAAAAAACAAACATGTTTTGTTTGTCTATTCCGAATTTTACCACTTCAGCTTCATTTGTGGATAATGCAACGAAATGTTTGGCAATATCTTTTTCTGCTGCAGATCTTAAGAACCATTCCCTTGCGCTATGCGCATTGGTCATTGTTTCCTGCGTGGTAAATGTTTTTGAGGCTATTAAAAATAATGTCTCTTCGGGGTTTACTTTTTTGAGTGTTTTAACGATATGTGTGCCATCAACATTTGATACAAAATAGGGTTGAATATCTTTAAGCTGGTAAGGTTTTAGCGCTTCGGTCACCATAAAAGGGCCTAAATCGCTGCCACCAATTCCTATATTGACAATATATTTTATTTTCTTTCCCGTATATCCCTTCCATTCTCCCGAATGCACCTGCTCACAGAATTTCTTCATCTGTGCATTTACACTGCGCACTTCAGGCATTACATCTTTACCATCAGCATAAACAGGTTTGTCATCATAATTCCGCAATGCTGTATGTAATACTTCCCTTCCTTCTGTCTTATTAATTTTTTCACCGTTAAACATTGCTTCGATCGCATCACCGAGCTTACATTCAACTGCGAGTTTTAATAATAACGCAAGTGTTTCTTCAGTAATAATATTCTTCGAATAATCTACAAGTATTTCGCCAAGAGTAAGAGAATATTTATTGAATCGTTGTGTATCTTTTTTAAATAATTCTTTTAGCTGCCATGTTTTTGCCTGGTCGTAATGTATTTTCAGGTCTGCCCATGCCTGTGTTGTGTCGGGCTTTACGGAAGGAAACATGTGTGAATAATTAATTTTTATTTAATGGCAGGCGGCAACTGCAGCCTTCTCATCTTTGAACGATTCGCGAGGTTTCAATCCAAGCATATCAAACATTTTCATGTCTTCGTCAAAGGATGGATTGGCAGTGGTCAGTAATTTTTCTCCGGCAAAAATTGAATTGGCTCCTGCCATAAAACAGAAGGCCTGTTCAGGAATGGTCATTTCATTTCTTCCGGCACTTAAGCGCACCATTGTGGCAGGCATGAGTATTCTTGCTGTGGCGATCATTCTTACCATATCCCATACATCAACTCGTGGGTTATTTGCGAGTGGTGTTCCTTCTACCGGAACGAGGGCATTGATAGGAACACTGTCTGGATGTTCGGGAAGGGTTGACAAGGTGTGAAGCATTTTTATACGATCCTCGTGCTTTTCGCCAAGACCTATAATTCCGCCGCAGCAAACCGTAACACCTGCTTTACGAACATTATCGAGTGTTTTTAAGCGATCGTCGTAAGTGCGGGTAGTAATGATTTCGTTATAATGTTCAGAAGAGGTATCGAGGTTATGGTTATAAGAATATAAGCCTGCTTCTGCGAGTCTTTCGGCCTGGTGCTCGGTGAGCATGCCCAATGTGCAGCAGACTTCCATTCCCAGTTCGTTTACTCCTTTTACCATATCCAGTACGCGATCGAAGTCGCGGTTATCGCGTACTTCGCGCCATGCGGCACCCATACAAAATCTTGTGGAGCCGGCTTCCTTGGCTTTTTTGGCATGTTCCAGTACCTGGTCCTTTTTCATTAATGCCTGTACATTAACCCCGGTGTTATAGCGTGCCGCCTGGGGGCAATATGCACAATCTTCCGAGCACCCTCCGGTTTTTATTGAAAGAAGCGTGCAAACCTGCACCTCTCCTGTATCCTGGTATTGCCTGTGTATTGTTGCCGCCTGGTGTACGAGTTCGAGCAGCGGCAAATTATATATATCATGAATTTCCTGTAGGGTCCAATTGTTTCTAAGGCCTGCGTTCATGTAATCGAAATTTGTTGGCAAACTTACTACAAATAGCTGAGGTTCGTTTTAGGTGTCAGTGTAAGTAATGTTTGATACATTAACTGGATAGTCTGTTCAATATCAGTGCGGTGAAGCATCTCTACTGTTGTATGCATGTACCTTAATGGGATAGAGATTAACACAGATGGGCAGCCATCATTTGCATAGGCAAATGAATCGGTATCGGTGCCCGTACTCCTGGATGAAGTGCGCATTTGTACGGGGATCTTATTTTTTTCTGCAACATCCTGTACCAGTGCAAGTAATTTATTATGCACCGCGGGGCCAAAATTCAATGAAGGCCCTTTACTGCACATCACATCTCCTTCAATCGCCTTATTAATCATCGGGGTGTATGTATCATGTGTAACATCGGTAATTACTGCGATATTGGGTTTAATCCTCCTGGCAATCATTTCTGCGCCGCGCAAGCCGATCTCTTCCTGTACCGCGTTTACTACATATAATCCGTAAGGGAGTGATTTCTTATTTTCCTTTAAGAGGCGGGCAACTTCCGCGATCATAAATCCACCGATGCGATTATCAAATGCCCGGCCGATGTAATAACCATTGGCAATTTCATCAAATCCATCCTGGTAAGTAACTACAGAACCTATATGAATGCCTAATGCTTCTACTTCCTTTTTATTTCTTGCGCCGCAATCGAGGAACAAATTATCAACTTTAGGTTGTGGTTCCTTTGCATCAGCGCTATTGATACGTGTATGAATAGCGGGCCATCCGAACACAGCTTTTACCGGTCCTTTTTTACCGTGTATAAATACCCGCTGACTTGGCGCTATCTGATGATCTACACCACCATTTCTTTTTAAATAAATGAGTCCCTCTGCGTTAATATAATTCACGAACCAGCTGATCTCGTCAGCATGCGCTTCTATTACTACTTTAAATTCTGCTTTGGGATTGATAACGCCAACAGCAGTACCGTAGGGGTCAACAAAAGTGGTATCTACGTAAGGTTTAAGATATTCGAGCCAGAGTTTCTGGCCACTGCTTTCAAAGCCAACAGGAGAGGGGTTGTTAATATAATCTTTTAAAAATTCGAGAGATTGATTCTTTAAAATTGAGCTTGATTTTACAGTTTTTGCCATTCTATGATTCTTTAATTAAGGGTTATCTATTTGAACAAGCGGTGGAGTAGCGATGGTATCACTTATATTTCCCCCCAGATCCTTTACAAATATTTTAAAGCTGACAGTATCATTGTTTTTATGAAGATCACTTGAATCAACAACTCCCCTAGGTCGCTCATTTAAAAACCCAGCATTGATTCGTAGTTGAAATTCACCTTGCTGCGCCTTGGGGAAATCAGGAATAGGGTATAGTACCGTGTCTGCGAGATCGTTAATAACACTTGTTGTATTTAACCTGTTTCGGATATAAGTAAGTTGTCCATTACCGAGATCGCCTTCTTTATCTTTGAATGAAATGGTGATAATGAAATCCTGGTCATCAGGAAGCGCAGTTGCATTTACATCCTTAATTTCGATAAAAGGTTTGGTTTCAAGCTTACCTTTGCTGCAGGCGGCAATAATCACAATAGCGGTTACAAAAGCCAGGTATCTTTTTAACATACAAAAAGTTATAATACAAATTTAACGGCTTAAGGCTGATAAACCGTATATGATTTGTGAATTACAAGATAAAATTTTTACGCATACTGCAAATGATTTTGAGGCCCTTGCCCTTGATATTTTCCGATTCCAGCATGCTGAAAACAAGATTTACCGTTCATTTGCGGATGCGCTTGGTATTGATGCCCATAAGGTAAGCTCCGTTGCGTCTATTCCTTACCTGCCCGTTAGTTTTTTTAAGAATCACGATGTTATAACAGGTTCGTTTGCTCCGGAAACAGTATTTGAAAGCAGCGGCACCACACAAACCGGCAACAGCAGGCATATTATAAAATCGCTTGATCTTTACCACGAAAGTTTTTTGAAAGGGTTTGAATTGTTTTACGGGGATATTTCTCAATGGTGCATACTCGGATTATTACCTTCTTACCTGGAAAGGCAAAATTCTTCGCTGGTAGTAATGGTAGACGAACTCATAAAAAGATCCAATCATTCCCGAAGCGGTTTTTATTTGTATGATCATGATGCATTGATGGATGTGATCAGGAAAAATGAAAACAAGGGGCAGAAAACATTATTGATAGGGGTAACATTCGCATTACTTGATCTTGCGGAAAAATTTACTACTGAATTTAAACATACTACGGTAATGGAAACAGGTGGTATGAAAGGACGAAGAAAAGAAATTACAAGATCGGAGGTTCATGAATTATTAAAATCGTCCTGGGGGATAGATGCAGTGCATTCTGAATACGGAATGTCGGAATTATTATCGCAGGCATATTCTTTTGGAGATGGAATATTTAATTGTCCACACTGGATGAAGATAATTCTTCGCGATGAGGATGACCCCTTAACCATTAAGAATAATTATTCTTCAGCAATTAATGGCCTCATTAACGTGATTGACTTTGCCAATCTTTATTCCTGCTCATTTATTGCTACGGATGATATCGGTAAATTATATCCCGATGGATCATTTGAAGTAAATGGAAGAATGGACAGCAGCGATATACGCGGCTGTAGCCTGATGTACGCCGGCTCCTGATTACCTGAACTGAATTGCTCTTACCGGTTGTATTTTTTTAACGATTAACGTGGGAATTAATAATACCAGGAAACAAATAATAAAAGTGACAATATTTACTGCTATGATCTGCCACCATACAATATTTACAGCCGCCTGAGAAATATAATAAGCATCTTCCGGCAATTTAATAAAGCCATATTTATTTTGCAGCCAGCATACTAATAATCCCAGTATATTTCCGCCAACTAGTCCGCCTAAACTAATAATGGCACCATGAAATAAAAATATTTTCTGAATGGTGAAATTCTGCGCACCAACAGCTTTCAGCAGTCCCACCATTCTCGTTCTTTCAAGTACTAATATTAACAGGCAGGTAATTAAATTAAGGATGGCAATAATGATCATTATCACTAATACTATCACAATTGTTTTATCCTGCAGGTATAACCAGTCGAATATATTGGGAAATACTTCCCTGATCGTGCTGCTGCGATATTCTATGGGAATCTTATACATCACCGATTCACTCAGCTCATCCATTTTATTAAAATCATCTAAAACGAGTTCATAACCGCCTATTTGTTCAGGCGACCACCCGTTTAATCTTTGTATCAGTCTTATATCACCTACAGCAATCAGTTTATCATATTCTTCAATACCTGTTTTAAATATTCCTGCGATAGTTAATTTTCTTGGTCGTGGCGAGGCGCCTCCAGACTGGATAAAATAAATGAGCAACTGGTCGCCCACATTGAGCTTAAGCTGCTTTGCCATACTTTCCGACAGGTTGATCTCACTACTGTAAGCTGTATCAGAAAATTTCACCCACCGTCCTTTAAGAAGGAACTTATCAAGATTTTTAAAATTATAGGAAGATTCAACTCCTTTAAACAGAACCCCTTCAATATTCTCTGATGTTTTTAGAATGGCGTTTTTAGTCGCAAATGCCTGGATGGTTTGAATGCCGGAAATTTTTTGTGCAAGATCAGTTATGGAGTCGTTGCGTAGAATGGGTGTTTCTTCGGCTATGGATACCCTGACTGCTTCATAGTTGGTGATACGGATATGCCCCCAGAAACTGAACACTTTTTCGCTGATAGTCTTCTGAAAACCGCTTGCAAAGGCAAGGGTGATAATCATGACCATCACGCTGATGATAGTGGCGCTTACCGATAACCTTATCACGAACCTGGAAAAAGATTTCTGCTGGTTAAAGGCTATCCGTCGCGCAATAAATCCCGAAATATTCAACCCGCTTTGATTTTAGTTGTCAAAAATAGCTGGTTTTGAGTATTAGTAGCTTGTTTTGTATTAATATTGAGTATCGGGGATATAATGTTAGTAGGAGTTTATCTCTGTACCGGCCGCGCGGCAGGGGGAATGTAATGAAACATTTTGTTCTTTCGGAGTGACTTTATTATATTTTCTCTTTCTACCTGCATTAGATCCCTCCGGAATCCGTTAAACTTCTTGCAATGAAATGCTTATTTTTTATTTTATTATTTATCTGTCATTATTCGTTCGCCCAGATACCAGAAAAGATATTCAATCCTAAAATAAAATCCGTGCAGCTTTTTCCTGCAGGTAACCAATTGGGGTACCCGATTTTACGACTGGGGAGCAGTGAACAACTTGAGCTTCATTTCGATGATCTCGATCCTACTGTTAGAAATTATTCATATACGTTCCAATTGTGTAACGCCGACTGGACACCAGCGGTTCTTAGCCAGTTTGATTTTATAAAAGGATTCTCACAGGTGCGTATTACTACTTACCGGCCTTCTTCGGTTGCTCTTACACGTTATATACATTACCAGGCCAGGGTACCCGACAAAAACTGTGTTCCCACTCGTTCGGGGAATTATATCCTCAAAGTATTCATTAACAACGATACAAGCAGGCTATTATTTACCAGGAAAATGCTGGTGGTACAGGAAGGTGCAACGATTGCTGCGCAGGTGCAGCAGCCTTATGGCATTAATTATAAATCAGGACAGAAAATACAGTTTAAAGTTAACCTCAATGAAAAACTTAATGTACTGAATGCACAACAGCAGATCAAAGTAGTGATCCTGCAAAATAACCGGTGGGATAATGCCATAATGGGTATCAAACCAACATTTTTTGCGAGAAATATTTTAGAGTATAATACTGAAAATGACGCTGTCTTCCCGGCAGGCAAAGAATGGCGATGGCTTGATCTGCGTAGTTTCCGTTTACAAAGCGATAGGGTAGCGGATGCAAAATATACTAATACCAGCACTGAAATATTTGTGCGGCCTGATGTGAGTCGCAGCGCCCAGGGTTTTAACTTTTACCGCGACGCAAATGGAAGATATTATCTTGATCCAACAGAAAGCATTAACCCATTGTGGCAATCGGATTATGCAACGGTGCGTTTTACTTATGCGCCGCCTGGCAACAGGGTTTACCCGGGGCAGGATGTTTTTCTTTTCGGCCAATTGAACGACTACAACCTCGATGATACTGCGAGAATGGTGTACAATGCCGACCAGGGAGTATATCAGACCACGCTATTCTTAAAACAGGGATATTACGATTACATGTATGTAACCCTCGACAGGAATGATCCGAAAAAAATCGCAGGTTTCCAGGAAACTGAAGGTAATCTATGGGAAACTGAAAATGAATATACTATACTGGTATATTACAGACCTCTTGCGGGAAGAGTGGATGAATTGATAGGAATGACCAGGCTGAATTCGCGGGTTGTGCCATAAAATTCAGAAGAATCTAAGCATTTATGTATAATATTGAATATTAATAATCACAGTATAAAAATTTAGAGAATACTATGAAGCTTATAAGGTTTGGAGAAGCCGGCAAAGAAAAGCCCGGCGTTATTATCAACGAAAAGAGATACGATCTTTCTAAAGAAGTAAAAGATTATGACGAAGATTTTTTTGGCTCCGGTGGAATAGAAAAACTTAAAGATTATATTAATAAAAATCATGATAACCTCGTACCTGTTGCCGATAATGTGCGTTTGGGTGCGCCGTTAGCTAGACCATCAAAAATTATCTGTATTGGTTTAAATTACGTGGACCATGCAAAAGAAACCGGGGCAGCACCTCCGGTGGAGCCTATAATATTTTTTAAATCCACCACCGCAATCGTTGGACCAAACGATGATGTAGTGATTCCGAAAGGAAGTAAAAAAACAGACTGGGAAGTGGAACTGGCAGTAATAATTGGTAAAAAAGCAAGTTATGTTCCTGAGAATGAGGCGATGGCTCATGTAGCAGGATATTGCCTGCATAATGATTACAGCGAAAGGGCGTTCCAGTTAGAAAGAGCAGGACAGTGGGTAAAAGGAAAAAGTTGCGACACGTTTGCACCTATTGGCCCTTTCATTGCTTTAGCAGAAGATATAGAAGATGTTAATAATCTTCGTTTATGGCTGACTGTTAATGGTAAAACAATGCAGGACGGGAATACATCTAACCTCATATTTAATATTCCATTTATTGTTTCTTATGTGAGCCAGTTCATGACCTTGCTTCCAGGCGATGTTATTTCTACCGGTACACCACACGGTGTTGGAATGGGAATGAAACCCGAGGCGGTATTCTTAAAACCAGGTGACGTTGTAGAACTGGGTATTGACCAGTTGGGTACATCAAAACAACATTTGAAGGCTTATCATTAAATGCAGGATACTACCTGTCGCCGGGACTTCTTAAAGAAATCCCCGCGACAGGCATAAATATGAAGGTGGTAAATCAATAATTAAATCAATTCTGAATAGTCGTTAATAATTAAATCAGCAATTGTCAACTCCTCTTTTGAATGAGTTGTTGCTACTGCGATTACTTTCATTCTTGCGGCTTTTGCCGATTTAATCCCAACTACTGCATCCTCAAATACCAGGCATTTTTCAGGAGAGATGCCCAGGTAGTCTGCAGTCTTTAAAAATATTTCCGGATCGGGTTTTCCTTTTGTGATAAACGAAGAATCAACTACAGTTCTGAAATATTCTTTAATAGGCACATGTTCAAACATAAAATCAATATTCACCTGTATTCCACTGGTAGCAATTCCCATAGGAATGTTATGCCGGTAAAGTAATTTTAGAATATCTATTAATCCGTTTACAGGTTTTATATAAGGCTTATACATTTCCCTGTACAACGCTTCTTTTTCATTGGTGTATTTCCAGATATCCTCCTCCGAAAGATTACCATATAAATACTTGACTACATCGCGGTTTGTACGGCCATTGATATTCTTATTGTATTCTTCATCCGACATTTCCCTGTTTATTCTTTTTAGATATTCTTTCCATGATTTCAAATGAAATGCATTATTGTCGAGAATCGTTCCGTCCAGGTCGAATATCACTGCAGTGCAGTTGTCTTTTTTAAGAATATCCAGTATGTTTTCTGACATTATAATTGTTTTAATTGTCTTTGTCCGAGTAATAAAATTAACAAGCCGAGAACAGCGGTGGCTGCCATTAAAAAAGTCATAGGTACGGCAGATCGATCATTATAAAAACTTAGAACTATTGTGGTTAACGCACCCAATCCCATTTGTGAGGCACCAAGCAAAGAAGAGGCACTCCCTGCGTTGGCCGAAAATGGAGCCATTGCAAGTGCAGAGGTATTTGGTAATACAAAGCCTGTACAGCAAAGAAATAAAAATATCAAACAAATAGTTGGGTATAATCCAAGGAAATTAAAATAAGTGCCAGCTAATAATAAACCAGATATCGCACACTGGAATAATAATGCTGTGCTTATCAATTGGCGACTTGAATATTTACTTAATAATGCGCTGTTCAGCTGGCTGGAACCAATTAACCCTACAGACAATATCGCGAATATCCAGCCATATACTTTTTCACCCACATTAAATACTTCCATAAAAAGCAGTGGTGATCCCGATACATAGGTTAATAAACCGGTTAGTGCCACGGCGCCACATGAAGCGTAGGTGTAAAATTGGGGTTCTTTAATTACCAGTAAAAAATTTTTGATAATAGATCGTGGTTTTAAAGAAAAAGAAGAGTCTGCTGCGCGACTCTCGGGCAATCCGAATATTACAGATAACAGAATTACTAACCCCAGTACGGCTAGGATAACAAACACGGGGTTCCAGCCCCAGGCTGCGGTTACGTATCCTCCTATAGTTGGTGCTATCATTGGAGAGGTGCCCACAACCAATATAAGTAAGGCGAAAACTTTTGCATTGTCTTCCACAGGGAAAAAGTCGCGAACCATTGCCACCGACGCAACAGCTGCCGCACAGCTTCCCACTGCCTGTATAAATCTTAGAATGATCAACGATTCGATAGATGATGCCCAGGCACAGGCCAATGAGGCGAGAATATATAAAATCAGCCCCAGGTACAATGGTTTTTTGCGCCCGTACCTGTCAAGTAATGGCCCGTATAATAACTGTCCTAAAGATATTCCTATAAAATAACTGGAAAGCGAAAGGCCAATGGATGCCACATCCGTATGAAGGTCCTTTGCCATTGCCGGAAATCCCGGAAGGTACATATCGATGGAAAACGGCCCCAGGGCAGTAAGTGAACCTAAAATCAGTATAAGTTTAAGATATTTTTTCCTGGTCATATCCTTCCTTCTCCGCAAGAATTAATTTAGAGCCGCAAAGATACCCTAATGATATTTATTTTGCGCCGCGATTTCGTATTATCTGAAAGAACGGGACAAGTGACCCACAGAATTGTTACTGAGCTTATTTGATTAAAGCATCTATCTTTTTCGAAAGCTTATGATCCTGCTCGGTAACCGTATCACCGGCATCATGAGTGGATAACCAGAATTCAACTGTGTTATAAATATTCTTCCATTCAGGATGGTGGTTCATTTTTTCAGCTTCAATGGCTACTCTTGCCATAAACCCAAAAGCTTCTGAGAAGTCTTTAAACTCAAACTTTTTATACAACTTATTATTTTCCTGCTTCCACATATAAAATTATTTTATGTCTTTTAATAGTTTTTTCGCTCTTGAGTGAAACGCGGCTGTTTCATGTTCCCATCGGTCTTCAATAACCAGTTTCAATTCAGGGGTTATATCAGGATAAATTTTTGATAAACGCTGAAGTATAGTTAAAGAAAATGCTTTAATGGCTACGGCCGTTTCGGGGGTGGCAATAAAATTGAAGCAGGCGTCCATCAGCTTACCATGATATTTTGCTGGTATATCAATATCCTGCAAAAGTCGTGCACTGTTCCTTACAATCGCATCGTGAAGACCTTTTTTGCGCAGGTTGCTGATCAGTTTGTTTAAGTAGGGCTCAATGATGTGGGGATGCTTCTTCACTATATAACTCATTGGCCAGGCGGATCTTTGAGATAGCCTTGATTCGTTTCCAAAGAAAATTTTCATCAAACCAGAGAACCGTTCTTTATCACTGCCAATATATTTGACAATTCGGTCGCATTGTTGTTTTGAATGCTCTTCAAGGATCATATTTCTTAAGATGAGAGGCATATTATTCTAAATTACTGAAATCATCTCATTCGCTTAAATTTGGGTAGTGATTCATTTGAAATGCGAAATTTAAAAGGATATTGATGAAAGTTATTGTATTAAATAATTTTGGTTCAGTAGACGAACTTGAAATAAAGGAAATTGAAAAGCCGCAGATTGAGGACGACGAAGTGCTCGTTAAAGTTAAAGCCATTAGTATTAACCCTGTTGATGCAAAAACAAGGAAAGGCAGGGGACAGGCACAACGATTAAAAGACGAAAAGCCGATTATACTTGGTTGGGATATTTCAGGCGAAATTGTTGAAAAAGGTAAAAATGCGATGGATTTTAAAGTGGGTGACGAAATTTTTGGGATGATCAATATTCCAGGGCACGGGAAGGCGTACGCGGAATATGTAGCTGCACCTGCACAACATATAGCGCTCAAGCCATCCAATATCACACACGAAGAGGCAGCGGCATCCTGCCTGGCGGCCATGACGGCATACCAGGCCTTAATGATTCATGGCAAACTGAAAAAAAATGACAGGATTCTTATACATGCAGCCGCTGGCGGAGTGGGGCATTTTGCTGTACAAATGGCTAAAAACATCGGCGCCTATGTGATAGGTAGCTCTTCACCTGCAAACCAAAACTTTTTATTAAATATTGGCGCCGATCAACACCTGGATTATAGAACACCAAATTGGGAAGCAGAAATAGACCCGGTTGATTTTGTACTGGATGCAATAGGAGGAGATAATATTAACAAGTCTTTAAAAGTACTAAAGAAGGGTGGCACTATTATTGGCTTACCGAGCGGACTTAGCGAAGACGTGACCGAAAAGGCAGCTGCACAAAGTAAAACCGGAATATTCTTCCTTGTGAAATCTAATAACGAACATATGCAATCGATAGCTCGCATGCTACAAAATAAGACGATTGTTCCCTGTATTTCGAAAGTGTATAAGTTTGAGGAGATTAAAGAAGCCCATGAACAAATTGAATCTGGTAAAACAAGAGGAAAAATAATTTTATTCCCTTAAATTGAGGAATATGGCAGAATTAAAAGGAATCAGAGAAAGGTACCTGTTATATGCGGACGATGATGAGGATGATAAGGCCATTCTGGTAGAAATGATGAGAAGGATAAATCCCGAAATAGGTGTTGTAACTACTGATAATGGTGTGCTGGCAATTAAATACCTGGAGTCGATTGAAGAAAGCCATCCATTACCCTGTTGTATTGTACTCGATATGAATATGCCGATAATGAACGGCACACAAACACTTCAAACAATTAAAAAGAATCCTGTCTATAAAGATATCCCTATTTTCCTTTTCAGCACCTCCAGCAACCCATCCGATGTTGCCTCAATCAATGAGCTAGGAGCAGAGGCATTTATTACAAAACCTTATGGGCAGAAAGAATTACTTGAAGTGTGTGAAGAATTTGCGGATTATTGTAATCGCCCGCTATTACAGAAATTATGAGTATAAATAATTAATTGTTCGCTTCGGTATTTACCCTGGGCTTTTTTCTTCTTATATCCGGCAGATTATTTATTTTCTCATCGATTATCCATTCAGGAATACATTATTGGCTGGTTTCGCGAAAGAGGTTCTTTACTAATATGATTACAGTAACCTGGTCAGTATTTAGCTGGTTATGTAAGATTTGAAAAGAGACAGTTACCTGTTTACATGAATGCTCTCAGTGAGTATCGTCCTGCATTGATTGGCACAATTATGACAAACGTCTGAACACTCCCGGCAATGCTGGTTATCGTGTTTTGCGCATTCAATTGAGCAGGCATCGCATATTTCTGCGCATATCATAGCCATTGCTTTTGCCTGGCTTCCATCCATGCTTAATATCTGTGCTGTTGCAATGCAAATTGCTGCGCACTCCATATCCATCTTTACGCAATCTTTCATCATCTGTACGTTGTCTTCCTGCAAGCAGGCAGCTGCGCAGTGGTGACAAATGGCCGCACAGTTCATGCAGGCCTCAATACATGATTTATATATGTGGTATCCATGCATAACTTCCCGTTTATTAGAAGTGTTGCAAAAACTATGCTTGGCGATAGCATAGATATCCTTTATGGCAATATTGAGCTCATAGCACGCGTGGGAGCCCATTTAATAACATGGATAAATTAATCGTTTTATTCGATAAGGTCGATAAACATTATTTCTGATGCCATTGAACCTTTAAGCTCCACTGTTATTCCTTTCTGCATTAATTCCGCACCCATTAATTCTGTAGCTGGATTTGAATTGTCTTCAAAAGAAATAGCGTATCGCGCATCAGGTTTAATTCGTTTTAATTTAACAGGAGCTGCTGCCTGTTCCTGGGGTTGGAAAATGTACACAGCGCCTTTGCCGGTAGCCGGGTCATAATATTGAATACCATCCCGCGAACGGTTATCCGGGCGGGGAAAAATATGATATAGGTTTGCGTTACGGATAAGCGGCCTTAATTTTTCTTTATAGGTTGATACTGCTTTTTTAATACTTGCTTTATGTTCATCAGTCCATACAGGACCACCGTTTAATCCTGAAGGGCCATCAGGATGCCAGTACGCCGCACCCATTGATGCAGAGCGGAATTCGTAAACTGATCCGCTTGCCTGCCAGGGTTCCCATGAACCAACAACACCGGCAAGTTGCATAGGATGAAGCGCAAATGTGGCATCGTAAAAAGCTTTGCGTGCCTCATGGGGATAATACACATCCTGGTTCTGGATCTTTGAACATCTTTTTAATGCACCGAAATCTTTTAATCCGCCTCCTATGGAACAGTTCTCCCAGGAAAATCCAGGGATTGTTTTGTATAAAGTATCTATAACATCATAAAATCCTTTTATAGACCAATAGCCAATATCAGAAGGATATTTGGCTCTGTGCTCGGGCCCATAACTTCCATTGGCAACAGGGCCTGCAGTAGCATCCGACCGGTAGAAATCTGCATGGAGGTCGGTTATTAAATATGTAATGTCTTTTATTCTTTCTGATTTTCCACTGTCGGTGGTTAAATTTTCAGATTCATTATCGTATAATCCGAAGCGCATATTTCTGTCCTTTGCATATTTTGCTGCTGCAGGAATTCCCGATGGCCAGTCGATATGATCAGTAATAATATGCCCGGGATCGCCATAACTTTCCCACCACCCGATATCTAATACCACTTCTTCAAACCCTAAAGGCGCTATGTCGTCAATTAAAGGATAATATTTTGATTCAACGGGATCCCAGCTTCCTAATTTTTTCCCGGTCGCTGCAAATGCATTCCATTCAATTTTGGGATAACTGCTATCAAGCGTAATTAATTGCGGCATCGAATGATTAAACAGATATTTTCTTAATTCATTACCGCAATCATCCCAATCACCGCTATAAGCGCCAATAAATGCCGGAGGTATGTTTAGGGTCTCACCGGCAGCAAGATCTGTTTTAAATTGATCTCCATTACCCATTTTAATTACAGCACTTTCCGGATTTCCTTCTATATACACTCTGCCAATGCTCCATTCCCAGCCTGCATAAATGCCTTTATTATTATTTTGATCGATAATTACAAATGGTATCCAGTCCTGTACCTCCGAAATTTTCAGATCCCTGGTAAAAGGCTCTCTAAAAGAATGATTATAAACACCGATACTGTCGGGCCAGCTGGCATCATCACTAATATAAGTAACGCCTGTTGCCGGCGAAGAATTAACAGTAATATTCATGCTTTCCTGGTTATGAACGGTTACTGTTTGTGCTGAATTATTTGTAATTGATATTAAATTTCTTATAGGACCGGGTCCTGATCTTACTTCCCAGGTAGAAATAAGTTTTAATGCAGGTTTGCTATTAGTAAATATAAAGCTCACAATATCTGCACTGTCCGTAGACCTAATGGAAGAATTGAACTGCCATTTAGTAGGGTAGGATATCCCATCAACTTCAATAGTATCGAGCAGAGGGAATTCAGAACGCTTTTTAGTCCAGTTGTAATTGGACTTCATATCCTGTAATGAAGAAATAATTATTTTATTGTTCTTTGCCTGCAGAACAAGACGGGTACTTTCAGTTTGAAGTGTAAATTTTTTATCCTGGGCAGTTAATGTTAGAGGTAAAAGCAACACAGCTGCCAATAGAAATTTCTGAAGCATTCGTAATAATTTTTAGATCTGGAATACGGTTAATAAAAAGAAGATAAGAAGAACCATTGCGGAAGTGAACATATGCATTCTTATAGGATGGAGGTATAGGACAAAATGTGTGATACCAGGAAAAAAGTGATTGATGAGGCTGAACCTCGCTCTTATTACCGATTCCCAGTTCAGACAGATATTATTATGGCGCGATTTGCCGTGTTGCATAAGTTGAAAAAATCTGCTGAAAGATAGGAAAATCGGGTTGTACTTTCTACCTTCAATTTTTTAGGTAGTGGCTTATATACTACCATTACTTAAAGCCTTAAACGATGAATGATAACAACCAGGAAAATTTACTCGAAGAAATACAACTACAATGGCAAAATGAAGAAGCCAGTAAGGGTCAGCGACTAGGTAACTATCTTATAGACGTTGTTGTTTTTTACGTGACGGTAACACTTCTGTTTCTTGGATTGAGTTTTCTTGTTGAGGACCAGGAGGCTTTTTTCGCATTTTTTGATAAGGGGCTTGGTGTGCTGGACAGGATTTTTAGTCTTATACTTTACGGAATATATATGGGCCTGATGGAAATAATATTTAAAGGGCGTTCAATTGGTAAATTGATTACCGGCACTAAAGTGATCAGGGAAAATGGAGAAAATATTTCTTCCAGAGATGCCATGATGCGCGGATTCTCAAGGATGGTTCCTTTTGAAGCATTAAGCGGATTGGGCGTTCGTCCCTGGCACGATAAGTGGACGGATACCAGGGTTGTGAAAATTAAAAAATATTTATAATTAATATGAACTGGTTAATTCTGATTATTGCAGGCCTTTTTGAAGTAGCGTTTGCCGCCTGTCTTGGTAAGGCAAAAGAGTCGACAGGCCCCGAGGTTTATTATTGGTATGGTGGATTTTTAATCAGTCTGATTATAAGTATGCTATTATTAATAAAAGCTACACAGGCTTTGCCAATCGGCACTGCCTATGCAGTCTGGACAGGGATTGGAGCTGTGGGAACCGCATTAATAGGTATCCTGGTATTTAAGGATCCTGCCGGGTTCTGGCGCGTGTTTTTTATTTCAACTTTAATTATGTCGATCGTTGGACTGAAAGCTGTTTCTCATTAATTACTCTGCGTTAATGGCAGTATAATTAAAAATTCAGATCCTTTGCCAGGTTTACTTTTCGCTGTAAGTAAGCCATTGTGTTTTTCGATTATCTTTTTAGCGAGTGCAAGTCCGATACCGGTTCCTTCATATTTATCTTTTGAATGCAATCTTTCAAACAAAGCGAAAATGCTATTCAGGTACATTTCGTCAAATCCAATTCCATTATCGCGGATACTTAATAAACAAAATTCTCCTTGTGGGTCGGGGTCGCTATTGAATGATTTTTCTTTTAATAATTTGGACCTGATATGAATTTCGGGCTGAACATCCTGTTTACTGAATTTCAATGCATTTGAAATTATATTTTGTAATACCTGTCTTATCTGGTCACTGTTAGCCTCAATCTCGGGGAGTTCTTCAATAATTATATTTGCGTTTTTTTCTGTAATGATCAATTCATAATCTTCTAATAAATTATTAATTATTTCTTTAAGACTAATCTTTTTGTAGACGTGCTCATTAGCAGAAATTTTTGAATAGTTGAGTATGTTCGATATCAGCGATTTCATTCTTGTTGCTGAGTAATTTATTTTGGCGAGATATTTTTGAGATTCTATTGTATCGATAGGTTGATCTGATCCAAGTAATATATTTGCAAACATCTGGATTTTGCGAAGCGGCTCCTGTAGATCGTGAGAAGCTACAGAAGCGAACTGTTGCAAATCATGATTACTCGACTCAAGTGCGGTATTCATTTTTGCTAATAGCAGGTTTTGATCCTCCAACTGTTCCTGGTTATTTTTTAAAATAGTTAGATCGGTGACGATAATATTTAAAACCTCGCCCAGTTCTGATGATGAGGTAGATACTGAAAGCTGTACCGGAACCAAATAGTCGCCATGGTTAAGCGATAGCTCGATTTTCGTATCATTCTTTTTAGATGAATGATATAAAGAAGAGTATTTCTTTATATCCTGTACGGCGATCAGTTTCTCCAGGGTACTTCCGATAACGACAGATAGCGGTTGGTTAATTAATGAAGCAAATTGGACATTGCTGTAAATTATTATTCCTTTATTATTAATGGAGATGGCACCTTCGGTCATTTTCTCAATAAAAGTCCTGTATGCATGGTCAGCAGTTTTAATAGTATAGAATTCATGCCCATTATTACCGGTAAAAACAAGCGCATCTATCTGGCCCGTGCGAATAGCTTCAATAGTTTCGTTTGCCTCAAATAACTGGTGCTTAAGCTCCTGTAACTCTGCTTCCAGTTGTTCAATACTTTTAGGTTTTATTTTTGACATATTTAAGAGTCAATTAAACCAAACCCCCTCAGAACTTTCTGCATTTCGGATAAATCGCCGATCATTCTTCTTACAGGCAATGGAGATCTTTTAATTAATAATGGCAGGGCAACGATCCGTTCCTGTTGCGCAAGTGAACCCTGTTGGTACACGTCGATAACATCAAGGGTGTATCGTCCTTTTAAATATTGTTCGCAGATAGCCGTCAGGTTATTAATGGCCCTGGCCGAATGAGGCGATGCTCCTGCTATGAATAAATTCAGGATGAAATGATTTTTATCATTTTTGATTGCCTCAGCTGCTGGTTTCATAAGTATTTTTTTTGTCATTATATTAGATTATGGGCCTCAGGTTCAGTCTTACCAGCACTTTTTCTTCGTTGGAAAGGTCGTCTATATATAACCGCAGTTTCCATCTTTCGCTTCGGTTTTGTTATTAACTGGTTTAAAAAATTTGCTTTCCCCCATTCTCAATCTGATATTCATATGTATATGATCAATTTTTATCATTCCACCTTTCTGAGCCTTTTGAGGCTAAATCTTAAAGAACAAACGTTCATTTTCATATTCCCTGTTTTTCTTTATACGCGATGATAGTGCCTGACCCGCTGAATTCGACCTGCCACGTACTAAAGCCCCATTAAAAAGAATTTTTCCTGCGCCAGCATCACCCCAAATGAATGAGGGTTTGCCTGCCTGGAGTCCCCCCTGTTGGGGTTTTATGATCCCTGTATTATTCAATTGTGTATTAATGTAAAATTCGTGCCCGACAAACGATTGACTTATAATTGAATAGGTTTTTTACGATGTATAATGGCAATTCCTGTTTCTTGCCTATATTCGCTTTAAATCATATAATGAAATTGTTTGTTGCGGGCTTGCCCTACGATATGGATAATGTTGATCTCCAGGAAATGTTCGAACTATACGGAACTATTAAATCTGCTAAAGTGGTTATGGACTATGCTACCCGCAAGAGTAAGGGTTTTGGTTTTGTAGAGTTTGCTAAACCTGCAGAGGCTAAAGAGGCTATGGAATTGCTGAACGGCAAGTCCCTATTAGGCAAAACATTAGTGATTAAGCCTGCTGAAGATCAGCAGCGATAATACAAATAAATAGTGTCCGGCGTAAAAGCGTGCGATATTTTCATCCCGATTTCGTATCAAGAGAATAGCTGGAATAGCGTATAGAGAAAATACTATTGCTTTTTAAAAAGGTGTTTTAAGTTCTTTTTTTAATTTTTCAAGCTTATATAATGGCATCGAAGTGGTTTCATGGATTAGATTGATATCTAATCCTTTATTAAGAAGATTTTTAGATATTTCTTCTATACTGGAATTTTTCCCTTGTTTAATGCCTGTTTTGATTCCCTCCTGTTTTGCAATATCAAGTATTTGCTCAGTAATGCCCATAGTTTCAGATTTATTTGTAAGCAGTTTTAATTCTTCATCAAATCTATTATTAATTTCCTGTGTTTCAAAATTCACATAAGCAGTTAAAAAGTCTAATAATCTGCGGATTTTATCAGCCGGTAGATCCATGTTCAACAATTGCCTGGCAATAGCTTTCTTTTTATCAAAAATATCCTGCACAGAAAGACCCTTTTGGATAACTAGTTTTGCTATCAGCAATATTTTAGAAAAAGGATTCGCCGACTTGCTTAACTCTATCTCATCAAGTTCAGCAACATAAATACTGTTAAACGTGAATTCCACCTTTGTGCCCTGGTATGAATAATTATAAACCGGCGCATTATTTTTAGTTTGTTTCTCTAAAAACAAGGCAATTGATATTACTGGTTCATATTTGTCAAATATCCTGGAAAAATATCTGAACATTCTCCGGCCAAACATCCTTTTCGCAGTACCTTCTACTTCAACATGTACTTTTACCCATACTTTTTGTCCCGACTTTAAATATACACCTACAAGTTTATCAATGATTTTGGGATGAGCTGCCTGTTTTCCCGGGGTAATTTCTGCCAGCTCCTGTTCCAGGAAAATGAAACCTTTTGGAAAATTAAATAGCTGTTCCGCATCGGGAAAAATAATTTTCAAAAAATCAGCAAAGAAATCCTCGAGAGCACCTTTAAACAGCACATCATGTCGCTTTACACTCATTCATCAAAACTATTTATCCTTATAATTATAACAAAGGTGTTTTCACGATCAACAGTGTGTGTTTTAACAGTTCAGTATACTCGGCATTCCAAAATTGGTATATCAGGCCTTACACGTTGCTTGCCATCATCCTGCCGGTAACATAAAAAGTTCCGAAAGGAACGAATGATAAAAACATGGCGAGGAGGGTTTGTTTATTGGTCCATGATAATTCTTTTTTTACCGCAAATACAGCGATGATATATCCTACAAATAAAACACCGTGCGCCATGCCTACCTGTTGTACGAGCCATGGCTGTTGCCAGATATATTTTAAAGGCATTGCTATTAACAATAATACCAGAAAACTTACGCCTTCAAGATTGGCTATCCATCTGAACAATACCAGCTTATTCATCCTTTGATTTTGCTCAAAGTTAAATGTTTAAATAGTGTAAATCGGAGAATCTATAAAAAGGGTCATTAAAATATTGCTAAAACCATAACTGAATTAATACTTATGGTTATTAATCAAATATACCTTCATTTTGATTTACATTTCAAATGAGAAACGGGTATTTGTGCCCGTCATTTGCTCCATGAATCGGATTTTTCGTGGTTAACCGTCTTAAGAAAAGTATGTAAATAATTTGTTTAGTTAGGATTCCTAACTATATTTGAGCCGGCAATAACGCTAACTAACTTTTTAAAAGATTAAACAATGGCAAAATCAGTTTTTTATCATGCTGGGTGCCCTGTATGCCTAAGTGCAGAGCACGACATTATTAGCCTTATCGGCGCCGATACGGTAGAGGTAGTGCATTTCGGAAAAGACCGTAGCAGAATTGAAGAAGCGGAAAAAGCAGGCGTAAAATCTGTTCCGGCTTTGGTAACACCCAATGGTAATGTGCTTCATATCAATTTCGGTGCTTCAATGGCCGATGTAAAGGGTTAAATCAAACAAAACGGTGCGGCAAACCGCACCGTCATTTATCTATGCAGATATCTACGGAAGACAACGGTAAAAATAGTCATATCAGTAACTGTGATATGTCTATAGTATCTGCCATAGTTAGAATTTCTATCTTGTGAAAGATTTTTATGCGTAATTTTTTAACCAAAATCATAAAAAATGCAGATTGCAGTTTGGGATACGTATGTTACAAAAAAAGACGGTACTTTAATGCACTTTGATATCATTACCCCCTCTGACGTGAAAGACCCTGCCATAGTTTATAATCATGGCAAAGAATATTTAAAGACAAAAAACCAGGAGGGGCAACCGCTTACTGCAAATGAATGCCGGTTTTGCCATATAGAAACAGTAAAACCACACTGGGAAGAACAGGTAAAACAAAAAGGATATTATATCATTGAAATGGAAAATTGTAACTGATGCGCAAATCAGACTTTGATTTAAAATACCAGAACCAAAGCATAGAAAGCAAAATAGTGACCTCTCTGGAAAAGATAGCGCAGGCTTTCCGTGTTTTGCTCTGGGAGGAGAGCAAGGAGTTCTCGCTAACGCCTATCCAGGTACAGGTACTTATCTTCCTGCTTTATCACGGCGACGAAAAATGCAAGGTGAGCTACCTGGCAGATGAGTTTAATATGACCAAAGCTACCATTAGTGATACGATTAAAACGCTGGAACACAAAAACCTTATTACCAAAGAATACGAACAGCACGATACCCGAAGCTATATTATACACCTGACCAAAAAGGGCAAAGACATTGCGCATAAAACATCATTATTTACCAGAGAAATTCACACACCCATCGACAAATTACACCAGGACGACAAAGAAAATATGTTGCTGAATTTGATTGGTATTATCCGGCATTTAAACAAGTCAGGTGTAATTACCATTCAACGAATGTGTGTTACCTGTTCTTATTACCAGCCGGCAGACAAAGGGCAAAAACATTTTTGCAGATTGCTTAATCAAAATCTGCATGTTGCAGATCTCCGGATTGATTGCCCTGAACATGAAATGAACCATCATTATTAACCTGATCAGTTATGTGGCCGGGGATTATTGTTATATTTATTTAGTTTTTGATGACACTGGTAATTTTTCGCGCTTAAATATTTATTCTTGAAATCGCATAAACCACTCTTATGGATCACAGTTGGTAATCTCGTCAGTTGTTTCTTTACCTTTTATTTTCTCAACCGATCCAATGTGCGTGACGGGCAGGGAGTTGGAATTAATGTCGGTATCGGCTGGATCTTCTGGCTCGGTATGTTTGTGATGGTCGCTCCACTTTTTCTATCTGATTATGCTCGTGCGCAACTTTTTCATCAATCAAACTTCGGCACCACCATTTTATTTGCTATCATTAATATTGCGATCCCGATTGGCTGTGCTATTCTTACAGCGGGACTATTTGGGTATTAATTTACTTTCACTGAGGAGGTGCATCCATTGCCCTGTCCGTTATCTTCGAGCCAGCGCATCAACTTTTTTGTCCGTTCGCCGGAAGGTTAGTCGAACAAATCTTTGCTACCCAGACCCCGTATTCTTCTGGCCGCACCTGTCCAAAACAAGATAATATGCAAAAGGAGGCCGACGCCCCATAATCCTACAGAGATAAAAAAAGACGATGACAGGTCGGGCAGCTTGCTGCTCAGCGCGTACCACAGAATGGTCACTCCGTTGTAAATCAGAAACGTCAACACATGAAAGCGAATCGCGATATTCGCGAGTGGTAAGTGATCTTTATCGCGGCTGCCGAATATCCAGCCGGCTGCGAACATCACCACGAAAAACAATAGTGCCAGCGACCAGGTCGCGGTATACAGGTACGCTGTTGTTGCATAACTTATCGATGCCTGAAAAAGGAATGTAGCCACGGCGACCGTTACCGAAAAGCGTAATTGATTGGTAGAGAGTAAATGCATATCATGATTGTTTTAATAGTTTTTGCATTACCGGGGAGAAGAATACCGATATATTTCTTTCAATAAAATCCTGTAGGAGAGCACTGCCCATAGCCGTCAGGAAATAATATTTCCTCTCCGGGCCGCGGTTTCCTTTACCCGGATCAAAATCCACCATCCCCACATGCTGGAACTTCCTCATATTCCGGTAAAGGCTCTGCTGTTCACAGGTCATCGCCCCGGCCGAGTGGTTTTCCACAAACCATTTGATTTCCTTCACGCACTTGCTGCTTTCCTTCAGCGCCAGCAGCACCCATAGGGTCAGCTGTCCCTTTTTATATGTTTCCTCCCAGGCGTGCAGCAGGAGCAGTTGTTCGGATTTATCTTTCATGTACTATACAAGTTGTATAGTACAAAGGAATGTATTCTTTTTAAATTGCGCAAATTTTTGTTGGGGGCCATTTATTAAAAGCGAAAAAAACTGGCACAAATTTGACACTCCGAAAAACAAAAAAGGTCATAAATCAATGATTTACGACCTTTTTGTAAGTGCCCAGGACTGGATTCGAACCAGCACATCCTTGCGAACGCTGCGACCTGA
>CAYLVR010000032.1:0-24664 GCA_964387165.1 uncultured Chitinophagaceae bacterium
TCATAGGATATTGGATTTAAAACACGGGGCTGGATTTTTATCCTGGCCCTTTTTTTTGCTATTCTCCAGCCGGTGAGCCAAGGCGTACGACATCTTATATATTCCCACCTGTTTTCGGGAATGCGTGGTTAAAAAATTTATCTTTAAACTAATAGTTTCTTTTAAAGATTGCACAATGGCCACTAATAAAACTATAGAAACAAACGCCAGCGTAATAGACTTTATCAACCAGTTTGCAAATACCGAAGAGAAGCGAAAAGACAGTTTGATCTTGCTTCAACTGATGCAGAACATTACTGGACATGAGCCAAGGATGTGGGGGCCGAGTATTATCGGTTTTGGAAAATATAGTTACAAATACGCAAGCGGCCACCAGGGAAATGCGCCACTGGTTGGGTTCTCGCCACGTAAAACCGCCATTTCACTATATGTGTTTACCGGATTGCCTGAGCATGAACACTTGCTCAAAGATTTGGGTAAATTCACAATGGGCAAAGCCTGTATTTATATAAAGAAGTTGTCAGACATTGACCAGCAAAAGCTCTCGACGTTAATCAAAGCAACAATCAATTATTTGGAATCAAGATATGTGAATGATTGAATCAGAGGATTAATAAAACAATAATAACCCTAATAACAATTAAGCATTTATGCTTTTTCTGTTAATGGAGGGAAGCATTGTCTGATGCATTTTAAATTGCCTCAAAATGCTGGACGGTTGGAAATGGATCATAGAAATGATGTAACAGTTGTTTCCATCGTTGGTACTCTGCAGATTGGCGAAAACCGACAGTGTGATCTTCCAGCTTTTTCCATTTCACCAATAACACGTACCGGTTTGGTAATTCCAGGCTACGTTGCAACTCATGACCGATATACCCTTCCATAGCACTGATGATTTTCTCTGCCACTTTAAAGTTTTGTTCAAAAGATTTTTCTTGTCCGGTGATGACATCCAGCATTGCTATTTCCAATATCATAGTTATAAAGATAGGTGAGAACCTGTATGTGTAATAGGATTACTGTAATTAGCACGCTTTTGTTGAGAGGTTGCAGACTACATCCTGATTTGATATGCTGCATTCAAAAGATTTGCCCACATCGAATATCAAAGAAATCAATAAAAATTGTATCTTTTATTATAAACTCCAGGTCATGAAACTTTTCTTTTCTGTCCTCGCATTTATTGCTGCAGTCGGAGTTCTGGAAGTTTCTAATTATACTCCCTTACGACCCGCCATTCGCAGTAGTATAGAGGAATACAAACTGAAAAATACTGTTAGCTGTAGCCCGGATTGGCAGACGTGGGAGGAAGTTGTTGAAGAAGCAGATATTCCGCCTATGCCCGGAGCAGGAAAATATCATTGGAAGATTACCACGAAAAGCGATAGTGCACAGTTCTATTTTAACCAGGGTATAAATATGTACTATGGTTTTCATATAATAGAATCGTTGGCTTCATTTAAAAAAGCAGCAAAATTTGATGCGGAAAATCCAATGATCTGGTGGGCCCAGGCCCTGGCTTATGGCCCTAACATAAATGATGTTGCTTATTCCGTTCTACCCCGGGCGTTGGAAGCTGTAAAAGAAGCAAATGCCCTGCTGCAAAAAGCGTCGCCTTTCGAAAAAGAACTGATTAAGGCAGTCTCTGTGAGATATTCCGCAGAGGATATTGCGCAGACGAGAGAGCCGCTCAATAATGACTATACATTAGCCATGAAATCTCTTTATGCAAAATACCCGACAAATACAGACATCGCCGCTTTGTATGCAGATGCTATGATGTTGGAACATCCATGGGAATTGTGGAATGTAAACGGGACCCCCAAACCATGGACGCCACTCATACGTAACGTACTGGAAAAAGCATTGATCAGAGCGCCTCAACACCCCGGATTGAATCATTACTATATTCATGTGATGGAGCCATCGCCTTTTCCGGAAAAGGCAATGGCCTGCGCCGACAGGCTTGGAAAGCTTAATCCCGGCCTTGCCCATCTTGTACACATGCCCTCACATATTTACCTGCGTACGGGCTACTATAGTAAGGGGTACCAGGTCAATGAAGAAGCGATAAAACAATACATGGGTTATCTCAATTTATATCCTGCCGTTGCAGGGTCAGAATTTTTATACCGGCTGCATAATGAACATATGCTGATAAACTGCGCCATGCATGCAGGACGTAGGAAATATTCGATAGACAAGGCACTTGTGTTTCAAGAATCTATTGCTTCCTTTCTCTCGGAACCGGGGGCTATGGGAAATTCCCTGGGATATATATATATGATCCCAACGCTTACCATGATCAGGTTTGAAGATTGGGATGGCTTATTGAATGCCCCTGTAGTTGACTCGAACGTTTATGCCGGATTGCTGTCGCATTTTGGAAGAGGAATGGCATTTGCCAATAAAGATGATACAGCGAAAGCTGAAAACGAACTGGCCAGGGTAAAGGAGCTGGTTAAAGACAGCATCCTGTTACTGCCGTTTACTCCTTTTTCTCCCGCCATTGATGGTGCGGTGATTGCAGAAAATATGCTACAGGGAACAATTGCTTTAAAAAAGAAAAATTATACAGAGGCAGTTAAATATTTCACCATCGCTGTTGAAAGAGAAAAGGGGATGACATATAATGAGCCAAGGGACTGGCTGCTTAATCCGAAATATTATCTCGCTGACGCTTACTTTGGGGCTGGTAAATGGAAGGAAGCTGAAAAAACGTTCAATGACGACCTAAAAGATAATAATGAAAATGTATGGTCGCTGGCGGGGCTTTACAAAACATTAAAGCAACAAAACAGAAATGCGGCAGCGACGAAGATAATGGTAAGACTGAAAAAGGCGGCGATAAACAGTGATGTGAATTTTATGACAAACTAAACGTTTTAAAGAAACCTCTTTTTGCTGTTTTTTTCGTGTGTTCCCTTAACATGGTACTCCCCGAAATACTCCTTCATCAGCGGAATAACAGCCTATTGCCGGGCATATTGAGCCGGAACTGAACCTCCATTTTTCTTTTTCATTAGCTGTGCATAATAATGAGCTCCCTTCAATAAAGCGGTTACTTTTTTTGCTTGCGGTTGACCCACTTTACTCATGCCTGGGTACCTGCTGGTAATAGTTTTTGCCCTGCGTAGGCGAAAAACGACTTCCTTATGCAGGGGGCCTGTCAAACCATTATTTGTGGTACCTGCAGCTATAGGCATAAAATAATACTATTGTATATAATGCCTATAGATAAAGTATACTATGCTAATAGATATCCTTTAGCTTAATCTATAGGAATTCTAAAGGATATCTATAGGATAACTAAAGGATAACTAAAGGATTGCTATAGGTAAGTCTTCCTTAGAAAGTTCAAGGCTGGGAGAAATTTGTTTAATGGATTCAAGGCGTCTTACCTGTATAAGTACCCGGAAATACCCAAAATATTCAAGTGAATAAAGAAGAAAAGAGGTCTAAATAATAAGGCCCGGGCTTCAGCGATCAAAAAAATAAAAAAGCCGCAGAAAAAGCCAACATTACTTCATGTTCTCGGATCAAATAATTTTTTTATCGTACTGCCTGGGGTACGACTGCCGGCGACTTCTCTTGGTGGAGTGGAGGCTTAACCTACTAACAAAGAAAAAGGTTCCATTTTAAATAGAACCCTTTCGACAAGATTTGTAACCAATCACAAACTGTAGCAGACCTAAACTTTGCTTCAACTTTTCCTAAGTTTAATCCGCTTTTTGCGATAGTGGAAAGAAACGACAATCTGTTTTTAATGGTTGTTATTTACCGGTTAATTACCCTTAATGGTATTTTCGGTACCTGGTTTACTGGTTTGCACCGCTTAGATGATCTGTCAATAATTCATTTTATCTGTATGATAAATATCAAATCCACATATTGACAATTGTCAAAATAATAAGCACTTTAGATTGTACATCGTAATATAAAATATCCTGAAACCCTTTGCTGTATTGGGTTTTAGTGCTTTATATGATATATGTCAAAATAATTTTCGCAAACAATATCCCAACTGCCGAATAAGTTTATCTGCGCTGTAAGCAATCACTGCATTTAAAATTCAAGTCAATATGAAAAACAGATCAGATCTGAACAGGATCTTTATGCTCCTGCTGTTACTTGCTGTGTTCAATATTTCGAACGCGCAGAGTAACTCCAAACAAAACTACCGCTGGCAAAAGAAAAGCCACTATGAGTTATCTTCTTCAGAACAACAATCGTACAAAGATCTTCCTGAAATTGATTATGCGCCCGACCAGAATATTAATGAATGGTCGAATGCAAAAGCGTTGAAAGATTTTGCTACCGCGCAAACTGCTAACCGTATTACGGTGCGTTCAGTTTTAAAAATCGATGAAACAGGAATTATCCGCTCAGTTAAAATTCTCAGTTCAAATAATACCGGTGCTGCTGATGCACTTTCCAAATTATTGGTAAATGCAAGGGTTTCTGGTCCTGCTTATATACATAATAAAGCGGTAACAGCTTATGTTCCCTGCTTTTTCCTTATTACCAATAAACAAATATCCACTCTATGAAGAAATATTTATACTTAACAGGTGCATTGTTGCTTGGAATTGCAGCATCATCACGCGCACAGGTGATAAGCGGAAACGGGTTTATTAAAGGAACGTTTGTTGAGGCGGGACTTCAACCGAATGGTTCGTTCGGTTCGAAAGTTTCTGCCCCTTCCGATTATGTATCAGCAACCGTTTCAAAATATTCCGGAAGAGTAGGTTTTATTGCTGATGTTGGAAAAGACGGATGGGATAATGGATCACCGAAATACATTGGTGACTTTTTCGTGCCTGGTACTCCTTACGAGGCATTTTCTGTAAAAATGAACGGAGCTCTATATGAAAATGCGGGTAGTAATCCTACCGCTGGTATTCCTGGAAGTATTAATGGTTACTCTTCAACAGGTTCCAAATCGACGGTTGAATGGTTAGGCACTGTAAATAATTTGCAGGTTCGCCAATATACGACTATTGGAAAAAACAGTTCCTATATATTAATAAGGGTGACACTTAAAAATACAGGTTCATCAACCATTAATAACATTTTTTATACGAGATCGGTTGACCCTGATAATGAAGTTGACCAGGGTGGTTCATATACAACTATAAATAAAATAGAAGAGCAAAATCCAGGGGCAACAAGTACTGCGCTGGTATCTGGTAAAGGTCAGGCTCATAATTCATATTTGGGACTGGGCTCCAGAGACTGCCGCGCTAAAGTGGCAATCATGAGTTCTTTCTCTTCTGATGGTGAAAGTATTTTTAATGGAACAGGTGATGTGGCATTACATACAAAAAATGCTACTAATACGCAGGATGATGCGATCGCTGTTGCGTTTAAAATAGGTAATCTTGCTCCAGGCGATTCAACCACCGTATCGATGGCCTATGTATTAAATGCTGCCGATCTTCCTCCTGCAATGGACGAAACAGATCCTTTATTTAATGTAAAAGCCGACACTTATGGTTCAGGTTCAATTATTAATGTTTGTAGTGGTAGTACTGCAACATTAAATATTGTTAATGGCGATGGTTATACTTGGACATGGAGCCCTGCTACTAATTTAACTTCAACAGTTGGCAGAAGTGTTCAGGCGTCTTTAACCGGTGATATTACTTATACGGCAACTGGTATTAATACATGCGGTACAACAAGAACTATTAATTTAAGTCTTCATCCTATAGTTGTTGCATCTCCTGCCAACGCGGGAACAATTTCTGGTCCATCAACAGTGTATGCAGGATGGAATGCTACATATAGTGTTCCTGCTATTGCAAATGCTACTTATTATAAATGGACAATTCCTTCCGGTGCAAGTTTCGTTTCCGGATTCGGAACGAATACTATTGTGGTGCGTTATGGAACGGGAGCCGCTTCAGGAAATGTAACAGTATATGGAGAAAACAGTTGTGGTCAGGGTGCATCATCAACACAGGCCGTTACATTGTCATCAGGTTCTTCAATGACTATTACTTCCGATAATGTTGGTGTTGCAGGCGGATCACCTTTTGCAACAGCATCGATAGTTGATAATAAAATCAAGATCACAGGTTCTGAAACCATTTCAAATCCACGTGTATATATAGACGCTGGTTTTCAGAGTGGTGATGTACTTTCTTATACAGGAACATTACCTGAAGGTGTAACTGTAAGTTATAATGCAAGTACTGGTTCATTAAGTTTTTCAGGTGCTGCAACACCTGCTGAATGGCAGGCAGTATTCCGTGAAATTAAATTCCATACAACATCTTCTAATGTTAGCGACCGTACTATTAAATACATGCTGGCCGATGTGGTGAGTTTGGCAGTAGGGGGCAAGCAGCATTTTTATGAATACGTGCAACCAGGTACTAATCCAAGCTGGGCAGAGGCGAATGTTGCCGCAGCTGGAAGAACCTTATTTGGATTGGCCGGATACCTGGCAACTATTACTTCCGCATCTGAAAATGATTTTATTAAAACCAAATTATTGAGCGATGGATGGGTTGGTGGTTCGGATTATTATCAATTAATAAATGAAGTAAAAGGTACAACGCATGCCAACCAGGCTTCAACAGAAGGTAAATGGTTCTGGGTTACAGGTCCAGAGGCTGGTACTGCTATTTCAACGGGAAATAATTCACCTGTTTCGGTAGGTGGTGCCTTTATGAATTGGGCAACTGGTGAACCTAATAATGCGGGTGAAGAACACTATATCCAATTATATTCAACGCAAAACGGAAAATGGAATGATCTTGCCGGAATTTCATCGAGTTCTGTGCCAGGATATGTTGTTGAGTATGGTGGATACGATGCAGATCCTGCAGTAAATATTTATTATTCAAGAGTAATTAAAAATAAACCTGCGGCTCCGGTAATTACTTCAATTACCGATGATACAGGAAATAGCAATACTGATTTTATTACATCTGATAAAACAATCAGAATCAATGGTACTGCAGTTGCTAACAGCACAGTAAAAGTTACGCGCACAGGCACTGGTGTTATTGGAACTGTTACTGCTGATGCCAGTGGCAACTGGAGTTATGATTATTCAGGTACTACACTCACAGAAGGTACACACAATTTTACTGCAACCGCTACTGCGGGTAGTGTAGAAAGCAATAGCAGCGTAGCTATTAAAGTAAAAATAGATGCTTCTGCTCCAGCTAAACCGGCAAAACCTTCGCTTGATGGAAGTGTTGAAACTTTCACTGCGCTAGAAAATCCTGCATTTAAAGGAACTGCCGAAGCCGGATCTTTTGTAAATCTATACAGTGGTACAGATTTAATTGGAAATACTGTTGCAGATGCTTCGGGTAATTGGTCAATTACCAGCACGGCTGTTCTTCCGGAAGCATTGCATCAGATTACGGTTAAAGCAACAGATACTGCTGGGAATATAAGCGTTGCCAGTGATGTTTTTGCATTGACTGTTGACCGCACTGCACCGGATAAACCTGCATCTCCAATGATGACGAGTGGTGACGGTATTTATACAAATAACAATAAACCTACTATTGAAGGAAATACAGAGCCGAATGCAGATGTGGAAATTTATAAAGAAGGTGTGCTGATAACAACAGTTAGGGCGGATGGTAGTGGTAACTGGCAATATACTTTTGTTGATGAATTAGCTGATGGAGATGTGATGATTACTACAAAATCGAAAGACGTTGCAGGTCATACCAGTGAAGAAAGTGATGGTTTAATCATTACTGTCGATACACAAAAACCTGGTAAACCTTCAACTCCTGTATTAACAGGTGGAAATAATGGAATCATCAGCAATGAAACGCCAACTGTTACAGGTACGGCAGAGCCAAATACAACAATAGAGATATTTATTGATGGAGTTTCTGTTAGTACTACAGCTGCTGATGGTAGTGGTAACTGGAGTTATACATTCAGTCCTGCTCTTGATGATGCAACCTATGCTATTACAATTACCGCGAAGGATAAAAGCGGAAATACCAGCGATGTTTCTGATGTATGTACAATAACTGTAGATACGGAGAAACCAGCTACACCTGTTGCTCCGGTTATCGATACAGAAAATAATAATGGTATTGTAAAAACAAACAAACCTGTTATTAGCGGTGTAACCGAACCCGATGCAAAAGTTCATATTTATGATGGCAATATATTAATTACAACTATTACTGCCGATGGAACTGGCAATTGGTCTTATAAATTCGACCCGGCATTGTCGGAAGGCGACCATGAGATTACATTTACTGCGGAAGATGCAGCCGGTAATGTAAGCAGTGTAAGTGGTAAATTAACCGTTACAGTTGATACGCATGTGCCAGTTGCTCCTTCTATTCCTGAATTAAATGGTGGAAATAACGGAAATACAAATAACAATAAGCCACAAATATCGGGAGAAGCTGAGCCTAATTCAACGATCACAATTTACAGTAATGGTGTGCCTGTTACTACAGTATTTGCAGATGCAGATGGTAAATGGAGCTATACTTTTAGCCCGGCACTTAATGATGGAGATTATGAGATTACAGTTACTGCAACAGATGCAGCGGGTAATACCAGTCCACAATCATCCATATGCGCAATACATATCGATACTGAAGCTCCTGTTGCTCCATCGGAAAATAAATTGAAGGATGACTTGAACGGACGTACAAAAACTTCCAAACCTACTATCGATGGTAAAGCAGAACCAGGATCTACTATAGCTATTTATAATAATGGTGTTCCTGTTGCAACTGTAATTGCTGATGGTAGTGGTAGCTGGACGTATACCTTTACTTATGATCTTGAAGATGGTGAACATGTTATCACTGCTACTTCAACGGATATTTCAGGGAATACAAGTGCTGTTAGCGGGCCATTGACATTCCTGGTAGACACAGGTAAACCTGAAACACCATCAGCTCCGCAAACGGATAATACTAACGCTAATGGTAAAACGAAGAATAATAAACCTACAATTAATGGTAAAGCAGAACCGGGCGGAACGGTAACCGTTTATGACAATGGTACCCCTGTTGGAACTGTGGTGGCAGATGAAAATGGAGACTGGAGCTATACGTTCAATCCGGAATTAAGTGATGGCGACCATACGATTATAACAACAACTACCGATCTGGCAGGAAATACAAGTGAAAATGGTACACCTATTCATTTCGGAGTTGATACACAGGCGCCACATGTGACTGTAACTACTGAGGTAACGAATGCTAAAGGGCCGTTTGTAGTGACATTCACTTTTGATGAGCCGGTTGAGAATTTCTCTCCAGAGAAACTCATGCTGCACAATGCAACAGGATCGCAATTCACTAAAATCAGTGATACAGAGTACACCATGTTGATTACACCTTCATCTGATAAAGATGTACGCGTACAGTTGGCTTCAAAAGCTGCGGTTGACATGGGCGGAAATGGCAGCCTGTTGTCTAACCTGTTAACTATGCAGACAACGTTCAGTGCAGAGATTAAAGAAGTATTCCCTAACCCTGCAAGCAGTATGTTGAATGTGCGTTTCGACGGAGTGGTTTCAGAAAAATGCAGAGTGATAATTGTGAAAATGTCAGGGCAGGTAGTGCTTGACCAGCAAAATGGTTTCAGCAGTAATCTACTGAAAGTTGATGTTAGCAGATTGTCAGCGGGTGTTTACACTTTAATCATTAAGTCGAACGAACGTACTTATCAGAAACAAATAGTAATTGCCAGATAATCATTTAATAATTCAATCATTATGAATAAATATTTAATGGGCTTTGTTATTGGTTCTGCAATTACAGCAGGCGCAAATGCCCAAACCCCTCAATCTTTAAACGTGGTAACCACATCAGTTCCATTCCTGCGCATCTCCTCCGATGCGCGGGGAGGTGCGATGGGAGAGACCGGAATTGCCACTAATCCGGATGCTAATTCTGCTTTTTGGAATCTTGCAAAAATTCCATTTACAAATGATAGTTCGGGAATTGGAGCAACTTATTCTCCCTGGTTAAAGAAGCTCGGTTTAAATGATGTATATCTTGCCACATTAACAGGTTATTATAAGCTGGATGAAAACCAGGCGTTGAGTGCATCATTAAGATATTTCAGTTTGGGAAATATTCAGTTTACAGATAATAATGCTTCAGATATGGGCTCTGCAAAACCAAGAGAGTTTGCGATTGAAGGAGGGTATACGAGGAAATTGTCTGACAAACTGGGATTGGGTATTGCCGTGAAGTATATTAATTCCAATCTTACTGGTGGAAAAAATATCAATGGTGTCGAGTATAGAGCGGGAAGTGCTGTAGCAGGTGATTTAAGTTTATTCTATAATGGCAGAAAATTCGATGGCCATGGCTGGAATTTTGGTGCAGTGATTTCCAACCTGGGATCGAAGATTGGTTATACTTCAGATGCAAAGCAAAAAGATTTTATTCCGGCTAATTTAGGATTAGGAGCATCTTATACAAAAGTATTTGATGAAGATAATAAGATCACTTTTGCAGTTGATATGAATAAGTTGTTGGTACCTACACCTCCGGCAAGTGATGATTCGATGGGTATTGTAAATTACCGCAACAAACCTGTTGTTAACAGCTGGTTAAGCTCATTTGGTGATGCTCCAGGTGGATTCAGCGAAGAATTAAAAGAAGTAATGATGGGTGCCGGCGCTGAATATGTTTACAACGAACAATTTTCTGCACGTGCAGGTTATTTTTACGAAAATAAAATGAAGGGAAACCGGAAATATTTCACAACCGGCATAGGGGTTAACTATAGTAAATTCGGATTTAATTTTTGTTATATTGTTCCGGCAGGTAGTGGCATTGACCAGAATCCATTGTCGAATACATTAAGATTTTCGCTTACAATCAAAGATCTGTAGAGTTTTAAATCAACAGTGAGGGTGTCTTCAAAAGCAGAGGCACCCTCTTATTATTTATTTTCATATAAGTGAGGGGAAAAATATTATTTTTTGTGGGGAAGTAAGTTAAGCCGGCAGAACTTATGGATCTAAGCTACTTTCTTTCTTAAGTTGTGGGCCAGCGCCAATCATCCGGTTTCTATGGCCACTTTATCGAGTCCGCGCAGCATAAAGCGCTTAAAATGATGATTGTGTTTAATATTAGCGAAGACGGGTTCAGTATCGAAGCAGCGCTGTTTTTTTTGTATGCCGCGTTTGCTTTTGAGGCGGCCACGATAAATATAATATCCATATTCATTGTCATACTTTAAGCCTTCTTTTTTCAGTGTTTTCAGGTCATTACTTTGCGATTATCATCTTCAATGGCTCCAAATGGAAGCAAATCCACTTCAGTTGCTGCGACTTCCAATTATTGAGATTCTATTCAACCCGTAGTTCCAAACCGGGGTGTACACCGGCATCTGCATACGCTAAATTATTTAAGATGTAACACAATTTGCGGGACTTAAAGCGATTTGAAGGGAACGGTTTGCGATTAACTTAAATTATTTGTATTTATTACAGCTTCTCAGGGAAAATATAAATCTGTAATAGTTAATCCCAAACTATCAAATATTGATATATTTCATTTAATCGGGAGATCAGAATAGAACCCTTTGATTTCCGATATTTTTATTTGTTCTTTATTCTGGTCAAAAAGGGTGTTTTTTGACCAGAATCTAAGTCAGTTTTATTATTGAATTTTTAATAACTCCTAAGGAGTATCCCTAATTGATTTCAGCTAGTTATAATTTTATCTGTGGTTTATAAGGCCATCTAATAATGAGTTTACCAATGTTTAGATATATCTGAACCAAAAAGCATCTTAGAGCTTCTAGCTGAAATGCAGATTCACTACCAGGCATTTTAAATGCCGCTGTTTGCCTTTTCATTTTTTGTGTCAAAAATCGAAATAAGTCTATCAAAATATGAAGCGCCCAATTTAATAATAATTGTAAAATTGCTTAACGTCTTTTTACTAGTTTATAAAGAAGAAGACGAGAAATGGAAAAAGAAATTCGAGCGCCCTAAACGATTGAAAAAAGTACTCGTATGTGTGGGATTGAAGTATCATTATTGAAAATGGCAATTCGAACATGCGAAATGAATCGTTAAGTACCCTGATCACTAACTGAATCAAAAGGATAAGATGTTCCAAAATGGATGAGAAGCCAAATTGAGAATTGTTTCAGCAAAACTGTTATTTCATAACCAAAACTGCTCATTATGCAAAACGACTCTAATTGTAATCGGTCAGCTTGGTGGAGACGCCGGTACATCATTCAGGCAATGCTAGCGATGAAGCTAACTTTATTTCTATTATCAGCTGGATTTATCCGGGTTTATGGTGAACAAATTACGCGGGATATTTCGACATTGTCTAAGCTTGATCATCGTTTAGAATCAAACCATTTTATATCGGAAAATGGTAATATCGCGCATTACCATATCAAAAATGATCGAGATTTAGTATCCCTCTCATTAACCGCTGCTGCTATGTACACAAACCACCAAATAGCCGGGGGGGGTGACCATAGTACCGATACCCTGAAAAGGATTAAAGGAAAAGTACTCGATGAAAATAACACACCTGTAGAAGGATTAAGTGTGCAGATTAAAGGAACAAAAAACGGAACAACAACGGATGCTAAGGGAGAGTTTGTGCTGGATAAAGTTGTTGAGACTTCTGAAATAGTAATAACAGGGTCTAATATTGAACCTGTTACGGTAAGGGTTGCCGACAAAACACTTTTATCAGGGATAGTTGTCAAAAGAGCTGTTTCAAGTATGGATGGTGTTGTTGTGGTGGGGTACGGATCATTATCAAGAAAGGATGTTTCCGGATCTATATCATCCGTTACAGGAAAGGATATCGCAAAAACGCCCTCAGTTAGTTTTGATGTAGCATTACAAGGAAGGGCTCCAGGGCTACAAATCACTTCTACTTCAGCAGAGCCGGGAGGTGGCGCAACTATCAGAATTCGAGGTAATAATTCCATATCAGGAAATAATAGTCCCCTAATAGTATTAGACGGCTATCCACTTCCGGAGTCAAATGATGCGGCAGCTGATAGAGGTGCTCCACAAACTTCCAATATTTTCGCTTTCCTTAATCCAACGGATATTGAATCGGTTCAGATTCTAAAGGATGCCTCTTCTACTGCTATATATGGCGCACGTGGAGCCAACGGAGTGATTATGATCACTACCAGGAAGGGTAAGGCAGGCAAAACGCAAATTGAGCTCGGTAGTGATTTTGGCATCGATGTTCCTACTAACCTTCTGGATATGATGAATGGCATAAGCTGGGCCACATGGAGAAATGAAATCGCAGTTAAAAATGGTACTCCAATTCCATATGATGGCAATTTTCTCCCTACTCCGGACAAGGTTAATGATATCGACTGGTTAAATGAAATTACCCGGAATGCACCTTATCAGAAGTACAATCTGACGATTATGGGCGGTAATAACAAAACCCGGTATGCAATTTTCGGAAATGTATTGAATCAGGATGGACTTCTGCTGGCTTCTAATTTCGATCGAATAACCGGTAGAATAAATTTGGATACCGAATTGTCTGATCGACTTTCACTAAGTACATCTATAAATTATACCCAAATTGCTAATAACCGCGCTCAAACTGGCACGCCCAGTATCATCAGCGCATCAGCATTGTTTGATGCAATCAGGGCTAATCCCGCTGTTGCCGGAGGCAAGGATTTTACAAGTGACGCGCTAAATCCAACTGAATCAGTTTATAATCCAATTACACAGCTTAAAGACAAAAAAGATGAGACTTTAAATAAAGAATTATTTACCAATGTTACGGCAACGTATAAGGTGACTGATAATTTAAGTGTTGTTCTACGTGGTGGTTTAACCACGAAGCAGAGTACCAGGGATATCTACTATCCCCGAACTGTTAATTTTGGTTTTTTGTTTAATGGAGTAGCCAATGTTAATAATTCCAATTTGGAAGACTACCTGTTGGAAAATTATTTCAACTACAACAAAAAAATTTCTAATCATACTCTCAATTTAACAGGTGGTTATTCTTTTCAAAAGTCCAACTATAACGATTTGAATTTGACAGTAAGAGACTTTCCTGATGATATCCTTCAATCGTATGGATTACAAACGGGCATTGATGTGTTAAATCCCTTTTCATATAGGACTGAAAGAAAACTTAATTCCTATTTTTTTAGATCGGGTTATAATTACAAAGAAAAATATTATTTAAGTTTCTCTGGTAGAGTGGATGGATCCAGTGTTTTTGCTGAAAACAATAAATATGGGTTTTTTCCGTCGGTTTCTGCATCCTGGCGTATTGATCAGGAAAAATTTATCAGGGGAAGCGCAGTCTCAACTCTAAAATTGCGAGCTAGTATAGGTGCCACAGGCAGCCAGGCAATTAGTCCCTATGGATCTCTGGCCAGGATATCCAGTTTCAACTATATTATAGGAGACAATGTTGTTAAAGGACTTGCTCCTGTTTCTTTAAGCAATCCCGACTTAAGATGGGAACAGACTTTACAGAAAGATATTGGACTCGATTTCGGTCTGTTCGGAGAAAAAGTATATGGAGCAATTGATCTGTACGACAAAAAAACAACTGATCTTCTCCAACCATTTATGATCCCGGCCTCAACAGGATTTCAATCTGTTACTAAAAATATCGGATCAATTCGCAATCGCGGTATCGAAATATTACTTGGTTACAGACATCATGCAGCCGGCGATTTTGGTTGGGCCACCAGTGTCAATTTTACAGCTAATCGTTCGAAAATAATTGAATTGAATGGTGTCGACATTTTTGGAGGTTATCCCGCTGCCAACATTATTAATTTTCCCGCTACCGTCATGCGTGAAAATGCGGATTTTGGATCTTTTTACGGCTATGAAATTGCAGGATTAATACAGCCTAAAGATATTGGTAGTGGTGGAGCAAATGTTCCATTGTTAGGAGGGTTCTCTGAGATAGGATCATGGAAGTTTGTTGATAAAAATGACGACGGCGTTATTAATGAAGGTGATAAAACAATCATTGGCAATCCAAATCCAGACTTCATTTTCGGATGGAATGCCGACCTCAGTTATAAGCGGTTTTCATTAAGTTTTCTGGTGTATGGTTCTATCGGTAATGATATATTTAATGCAACTAATTTATTTATCAACTCCGGATATACTACCACTGCAAATCAAACACAGGATTGGTTCGATAATAGATGGACGCAGGATAATCAGCATAATGATATACGTTATCCCTCATCAACTATTCAAGCTACAATGTCTGCAAATAGTGCCTCGATTGAAAATGCTTCATTTGTAAGGTTGAAGAATGTTGTGTTAGCTTACGATTTGCCATTCAAATCAAATAGGTCGGTGAGGAATATTCAGCTGTCTTTAACGGCTAATAACCTGCTAACGTTTACAAAGTATTCCGGTTTTGACCCTGAAGTAGGTCAATATCAAAACAATAATACATCATTGGGGTTTGATTTCGGAGCGTACCCGCGAGCCAAGAGTTTCATTTTGGGCATCAAACTTCACTTTTAATAATGATTTATATGAAAAAACTAACTTATCAGATACCATTTATTGTATTAATCACCAGCATGTTTTTGTTGGGTTGTAAAAAGTGGCTTGGGGAAGAAATTTTTTCAGAAAAATCTCCAGGCAATGTTTACAAATCGGCTCAGGATGCTGACGGCGCAGTAATTTCCGTGTATAATGTTTTTCTGGAACCTGCAATGTTTCCTGTCGATTTAATGAATTTTACATTTATGTCAGCCCCACACTCACTGACTTATGTTCCATACAGAAGGGAATTTGCAGACTATACATATAGTGTAGACAACGTTTCTTTCAACAGGTTTTGGGCAACTTCTTACAGGGCGATTAACAGAGCAAATGCCGCTATCGGACGAATCCCAAATATTGAAATGGACGAGCAGAAAAAAGTTGAACTTATATCTGAAGCAAAATTTTTGAGGGCATATCATTATTTTAATTTAGTACGGCTATATAAGGGTGTTAAACTTTATTTAACCGAAACCCTGGGACTAAGTGAAATTGATAAACCAATAAGCACTCCTTCAGAAGTATATAGTGTAATCATTCAGGATCTACAGGAAGCTGCTAATGAATTGCCAAAATTACGAGGCAATTCGGAAAAAGGCCGGGTGACACAGGGAACAGCTAAATTTTTGCTTGCTAAAGTTTACCTGACCATGAGCGGTAAGCCGGTAAATGATGCTTCTCAACTTGAAGATGCAAAAGTACTGTTGACAGACCTGATCGAAAACCGTCAGGAGTACGGGTATGATCTGGAAGCAGATTTTATGTCGGTTTTTAACCTGAACAATGAATTAAATAAAGAGATGGTGTTTGTTGCACAATTTACGAGTAAAGCTCCTGGCTATGGAAGTTCAATCCAATATTACATGTCACCCGTATTTTCAAAATTTGCAAATACTGCCATTGGAGGAGAATATGATATGGGTTGTTCACTGGAATTCTATCAAACCTATGGTGATAATGATGTAAGGAAAGAATCCTGGGTTTGGTCTTACATCGATAGAAATACTGGAGAAGAAGTCACGTTCGGCGCTCATCCTTATCCCTGGGGCGACGAAAATGCAGGGCTCGCGTCTGCTAAATATCAGGATGAGGATGGAGGCATAGGCAGCGGCGATAATGATTTGCCAATATACAGATTTGCTGACGCTTATTTAATGTTGTCGGAGATAGAAAATGAATTAAATGGACCTACCGGTTTAGCATACACTTATCTTAATGTTATTAGAAACCGTGCACACGCTGATCCTTTTGATGAAAACGTGGGAATGAGTAAAGAACAATTTCGCGATATTATCTACCATGAACGATTTCTTGAATTGTCATGTGAATTTCACGAAATATTCGACATAAGAAGATTCGGGAAAGTAAAGGAAAGCATTGAAGCGAATTATTGGGCACAAAAAGCAGGAACTGCTTATAGAGAAGATTTTGAATTGTATCCTATACCCCTAAATGACCGATAATACAGGCACTGTTATTTGCCTGCTAATTTATCAATCTAAAAATTAATAAAGATGAAAAGAAGAGATTTTATTAAAAATTCGGCTTACGGAAGTTGCTTAGCGATGGGATTGCCATTTATAGGTTCACCGTTGAATCTAGCGGGCTTGGGAAATCCAACGATACGAAATGATATTTGGATTTGGGGTCATGTTGAGGGTATTCATAATGGGAAATGGGGCCTGCCATCTGGCGCGAAAGGATCTAAAATAACCATGATGGAAAGCTGTAGATATATGGGAATTGAAAATTGCATGGTGGTTGGAATAGACGGCACACCAGCACCTGGTACCGAAGAAAAATACGCGAGCCAGTTGAGTAAATGCAAAAGAGTTGGTTGGTCAGTAGTACCGGCCGGTAATGCCAATGATATTGTAATTGATCATATTAGTCCTGTCAAGCAGGTGTTAGAATTATCAAAAAAGCACTCCAATATCAGGGATGTTATGTTCGACGATTATTTTATTGCAGATAAACCGCGATGCACGTCGGAACAACTGTCCGAGATGCGTGGGATGTTACGCAACACAAAAAATCCGCTCGATATGTGGGTTGTCTTTTATGATTATAATCTCAAAAAGTTTTTGGATGAAGATCAGCTAAAATATTTTGATGTAATTAATTTCTGGACCTGGGAGGCAAGTAACTTAATTGAGTTGGAGTCAAATATTAAAAAGCTTCGTTCTCTGGCACCTGACAAGCGTATTGTTTTAGGTTGTTATATGTATGACTACGGCGTGAGTAAGCCAATACCTATTGAGAGGATGGTTGAGCAATGTAATGTTGCGCTAAAATTTCTGAAAGAGGGTACGATAGAAGGGATAGTTTTCCTGGCTACGGTTATCACAGATTTGAAATTGGATGCAGTAGAATGGAGTCGGGAATGGATTGCTCATGTGGGAAATAAAAACATTAGAGATATTGATTTAGCGGAGGTAGATTCCTGGACTAAAAAGTCAATTCAAAAATATTTAAAGTAGATCAACGATTGTATTACGCAAATTTAATCAGGCAATGATAATGAAAGAAGCAATTGAAATTAGCAGACCAAAAATTGGCGAAGACGAATTTAAAACGCGAATTGAGAAAATCCAATCAATTTTGGATGAAAGGAAATTGGACGGCTTACTGGTATATGGTGATGAGCATAGAAAAGAAAACCTTCGGTATGTTTCTAATTTCTGGCCCATTTTCGAAAGAGGTGCATGTTTTATCCCCCGAAAAGGAGCACCCATTTTAGCAGGTGCCCCCGAGGGTGAACAGTATGCTCGTGAAATGACATACATTCATGATCTACGAAATATTAAAGAGTTCGCTTGCGTGACTGTGCCGGAAGAAATAGATTATCCATTAGCACATTTTTCTACTCTTTCAGATATTATTAAAGACATTTTAGGGGGAAAGAACAGGCTTGGTGTAGTTGGTTATTGGGATATGCCGGGCCCGATTTATAATAGAGTAGAAAAAGCTGTCCAGAGACTGGAACTCGTGGATGCATCTAATATATTAAATGAATTGCGCCTTATAAAAACTGATGATGAAATTGCATGCCTTAGGGAAGCAGGCAGGCAAGCGTGCATTGGTTATGAAAAACTTATTGGCGCATGCATCCCTGGAAATACTGAGGTACAGGCCGCCGGTGCTGCGGAGGGAGCTGCACGCGCGGAAGGTGCGGAAGATATTAACTTCACGGTATTTGGAAGTGGCAAGCGTTGCGACACTGTTATTGGAAGGGCAAGCACAAAAATTATTGAAGATGGCGACATGATAATGGCTGCTATGGCAGTTCAATACGAAGGTTATGTGGCTACCGTCGAATTTCCGTTCGTTGCGGGAACCGCCTCGACTAAACAGGAGGATTTTTTAAAAGTGCTGTTCGAGGCGGCGAATGTTCAACAGAGATTTCTTAAAGATGGTATGATAGCCGGTGAAATGGTTAAAGCAGTGAAAGCCGTGTTTAAAAAATATCACATGGAACAATTTGATGTTTACCCTCCTATGCATGGAATTGGGCTGGCGGAAGCAGAATCGCCATACCCGAGCCATAATGCAAGCTATACTTTAAAGGCAGGTATGTGTGTTAATTCAGATATCAGTTTATTTGGCCACCCTAACGGATCGAACCGGATTGAAGAAGGATTCGTAATTAGACAAAATGGACCGGAATCATTAACTCCTGCAATTAGAGCTCTTGTTGAACAGGGCTTATAGTGCATCTTTGAATTTTCGTAAAATGAATATTCTATTTATTTCGTACTAAAATGCTATTTTAATTTATGAAAGATAACAATTTGAAAGGTGGAGCGAAAACATGGTATTTTCCGGATGGTTACTTACCTGAGCAGACGGATGGAAAGCTGGAAGCTCATGAAGCCATCATGATAATGAATGTAAACCAGGAGACTGCGAATATTAAAATGGATTTGTTTTTCGAAGATAAAGATCCGGTTAAGGATATTCAGATAGAAGTGGGATCTGAACGGGTTTTATCAGTGAACCTGACCGTATCTAAAAATACTGGAGGGTACAAGATCCCGGCACTTACGCAATACGCAGTTAGATTAACGTCCAACGTACCCGTAGTGGCTATGTTCGGTAGATTAGATACCACCCAAACGAACATGGCCTACTATACAGTAAGTTCTTTCAATGAGTAGAAATTTAATTTGTCCTTTTATACCTGTCTTCTGACAAGTCCATAATTTTAAAATTAAAAACTGGAATAATATGGCTATTCAAACAGTCACAGGCGTTATCGATGTGAAGGATCTGGGAATTACATTACCTCACGAACATATGTTCATCGATCTGAGGAATCAATTCACTGAATTTTCGGATCCTGAAAAAAATGAAATCAGCAGGCAAAACGTTAACATTAATAATTTAGGCAGACTTCGACTCAATCCCTATGCCATTAAAGATAACCTGGTACTCGATGATATGGATATTGCAATTCATGAAACCATGTTTTTCAAGAATGCCGGTGGCAATACTATTGTGGACTGCACTTCGATTGGAATTAAACGACAGCCTGAAAAATTAAGAGAATTGTCGTTGCGTACCGGAGTAAATATTATTGCAGGATCAGGCTACTATACTGAAGATACACATCCTCAGGGTATGGAAGAATGGAAAGCGGAGGACATTGCTGATATGATCATTCGGGATTTTAAAGAAGGCATTGACGGTACAGATATAAAGGCTGGTATTATTGGCGAAATCGGGACAAGCAAAAATATTCTTGCCAATGAAAAGAAGAATTTAATAGCAGCGGCAATAGCTTTTAAACTGCTAAAGGCGCCGATGTATATTCATACTTATCCATGGGGAAAGGCCGGCTTAGAGGCCGTTAATATTCTTGTTGAAAATGGTGTTGATCCTGGTAAAATAGTGCTTTGTCATATTGATGTTGAACCCGATTTGCGATATATTGAAGCACTTCTGAATATCGGTGTTTATGTAGAGTTCGATAATTTCGGCAAAGAATTCGTGATAGATCCGAGCGAACGCGGATTCGCTGGAGGTATCTTTATCCGCGACCTGGAAAGGGTTAGGATAATAAAACAGCTTGTCGAAAAAGGTTATATTGACCATATTCTAGTTACCAATGATATATGCCTGAAATCAATGCTCTGCTCCTACGGTGGGTGGGGATACGCGCATATTCTAAAAAATATTGTTCCCTTGATGCAGAGCGAAAATCTGGATCTGGAAGTTATTAATCACATTATCATAAATAACCCAAAGTCGGTATTTGCCTGATTATAGAACTTCATTTCATTGTAAGTATTATAAGTACTGTTAATTAAAACGAACTTATGGTTTGGATTCTGTTATCCGTTTTTGCTGGTATTTGTAATGGTACTTTCGCCCTTCCAATGAAGTTTACACCAAAATGGAGGTGGGAAAATATTTGGAGCCTATTTACGGTATGGGGCTTTGTCGTATTTCCTTTCCTTCTCGCGGTGCTGTCGGTTCCTGATCTTTCACGAATTTTTCTGGAAGTTGATAGTACCACGGTTTTGTTTGTTTTCCTATTTGGATTTATGTGGGGGATCGGTTCAATATGTTTCGGTTTGGCTATTTCGTATATTGGCATTGGATTGGCATTTTCTATTAATATTGGATTGACTATTGTAATAGGTTCACTCCTTCCGTTGATACCAGGTGTGATTAAATCAACTCCTGACACAAAGAATATCATAATTGTTGTTGTCGGTGTATTGGTTATTCTCGCCGGCGTTATAATAAACGGCTATTCTGCAGTTTTAAGAGAGAGAGATAGGTCGAAGAACAATACCGGGTCAATCAATAAATCCTTAAGAAAAAATGCAACCAAAGGTATCCTCCTATGTGTTGGAGCTGGTTTGCTTAGTCCAATGCTTCAGGTGGCATTTATATATGGAAATGAAATTATTAAGGTTGCGGTAGGCTTAGGTGTTAATCCCGCAATGGCTCCTAATGCAGTTTGGATGGTAGCGCTTTCTGGTGGTTTTGTAATAAACCTTTTTTATACCGGCTATCTGATAATTAAAAATAGTTCATGGACGCTCTTCAGGATCCGAGAAGCGAAAAAGTATCACTGGCAGGCGGTGTTAATGGGTTTTCTGTGGATAGTGACGATTGCCTGCTATGGCATATCTGTATCTAATATGGGTGAATTAGGTTTGTCAGTGGGTTGGGCTATTTTTAATTCTGTAGGAATAGTGTGTGCAAACCTTATTGGTGTTTTAACAAAAGAATGGAAGGATATCCCGAGGAAAACATTTATGACTATGATTATTGGAACAGTAATTTTAGTATTGGGGACTTTTATAGTAGGATGGGTAAGCTTTTAGAAGCGGCACCTCGTTGTTCGCATGGAGCCTGGCAGCGCTTCTTTAAATTGGTTCGCGAGGAATTAACACTCAATTATAATATGGTTCTGTCTGTCTTGGATCTTCATAATCTCTCCTATAAAAAAGGGTACATCATATCCTCTCGCTTAATCTTTCAGCCTTTTCAGCGTTTGTTCAAGTAAAATGAAGCCGTACATCTGCGGCACGGCACTAACACTACCTTTCGTTTATTTAGTGTGATTTATCTTAGTTTAAAAGACCTTTCGTTGAGTAGTATTGAAGTCAATGAATTTCAACAATAATAAAATCTCCAGGCGCTAACGAAATATTAACATTATCAGCCATTGATGTATTGCTGGTGAACACTTTATATAAACGCCCATTTTTGGATTGAATATCTATTTCAATAGTTTTGGTAAATGTTAGATCACCATTAACCAATACTAAAGCTTGAGTATCACCTGGAGCTTTTAAGCTTTCAAACTCTCCCACCACTAAAGGTCCTGACGCGATTATGCTGCCCCATTCTTTACTGTTATCAAAATCTTTTGTTCCTGGAGGGTTTATTCCATAATAACTAACTTCCGTTGAACGAAGAGACATAAGAAAAGGGCCATATTGTTTTAATTCACTATTAAGTTTTTTTACCGGCAAGTAGTTATCTTTTATTTTTCCTTCTGAATTCACAAGTGAACCTGCTATCCCAGCATCAGGATACGGTCCATTCATTGAATGGTATATATCCTCCCAATAACAATAATAGAGAAGCCCTTTTGCACCGTAACAGATTAGCATATGTGCTTGCCACCTTATTTCTGTCTCGGTAGGAATCCTACTCCATTGAACTCGGGCATTTTGCATAAATGACCACCATGGAATGTTATATTCGAGTGCAACATTCCTCATGGTCTCCATAGAATTAAAAAATTCCGGGTTAATACCTCCTTCTGGTTGAAGCGGATAAATATTTACAATTAGTAAAGGAAGGTGGCCCATTTTTACAGCTTTATCAACATAGGTTCTATACGAAGGGCCAAGCCATGTAGGTTCGGCATATGATGGTAAAAGATCAATTGCTGCCACATAATTAGTTCCTAGATTTTCCTGATATAATCGTACACGTTTTCCCCAATACGCAAGCTCATTATAAAAAGGTTCATCTTTAATAAGAAATCCTGCGAGAGCATCATATTCTGTAAATTCTTTGATTTCAGATATCTTTGGCGGTGGGTTAACCAAACATTTTAATCCTACCTGCGATGCTAGATCGAGCATGTTCTTTCGATGATTTCCAACTACATCGTTGCCGCCAACGATGAGATTGAATCCAGCCTGTGCTATCATTTGATAGGTTGAGGCATTGGTATAAGCTATTGGTGGTGGCCACCAAAGACCGATTGCAAAATCAGTTTGTTTCCAAGTAGATGCTTCAGATTTCGGTTGCCTATTTTTAGTTACTTTTTCTACATAGCAATTTATTTTATTGATGCTGCCTTTATCCTTGGCTAATGAATTTTTAAGTTCAATATTAGAATTCTGCCCTTTGACCGACCCAGAAAAAATAAAATAGACCATGGCTGCCATAGCAAAAATAACCTGCTTGTTGAAAAGCTTTTTTGTGTTCGTATTATGCATCTTTTTTTATTTAAAATCTCCTTAGGCTTACTAACTATATGCTTTTCGCAAAGTTTGTTCAAATTGATCTTTAGGAAATTGGATCTTCTTTAATTAAACATATTGTTAAACGCTTTACGAAGCATATTCATATAGGGTTTTACATAAAGTGAGAACTGCCGCGACTGCTTATAATCGAGTACACATTAATTCGCGTAACTGAAATTGATCGATTGTATCGGTAACCTGCTTTTGTCTAATCCTATTTTATAACAGTCCTTTCAACTATAACATTCTTCACAAATTCTTTTCGAATTATACATTTAAACCTGCTTGAAACCTCGCTTACTGATTGCGGTAATATCCGGGCCAGTAAACTAACATACGTTTTCTAAACGCGTTTGGCACTAGCTTTTGGTTAAAATCATTGCCAATTATACGATTGTTATTGAATTTTTTGTTTTGTATTCTGACCGAATAGTTTACATTTTTGACACTAAATATGAAAAAACGGAAACAGTAAATATCAAATACTTGGACGCAAACACAATTGATCCGTGATGGGATTGTATGTTACCACAATTGCCTATCAAAGTATTAGAGAATATCTTCCAAAAGCACACCCATCTTCATATTGGTTTAGCCCAGATGAAGAGAAAAGTCTTTAATGAATCGCAGGTTTTGTGTATTGCTAAAGGAAAGGGTGACGGATTCGCCCGATTTCAAAGGACAGCTTATCAGCAGGTTGTAGCAGGCATCGACAGTCCGGTATTAGGTTTGATATTTTTGCAGTAAAGAATAATTCGTTTCGTGAGGGAATTTAGGTGGGTTGCACAAATTGTCGAGAACTTACATCTCGTAAAATACAAAGCTTTTGGACCATTTTGCTGCAGAGTACAATATTAAGGCCAATGCTTCCCTGGACATTCGGATGTTTATGTACAGGTTCATTGCTTACATTAGCCAAAAAGCAGAGACATCAGATTTATTTGTTGTAAGGAACAATATGTTTATGAGAAACAAAATGATGGAGCATTGCCTTTACATTCTTATTTCAGCTTATTGCCGTGCACTTTATTTCTAAACTCACTCGGTGACAATCCAGTCTTAGCTCTAAAAAAAGTTACGAAGTAACTTGATGATTCGAAATTGAGGTTAGACAGGAGAATCTTGTAGGAGTAATCCTGCA
>CAYLVR010000033.1:0-17396 GCA_964387165.1 uncultured Chitinophagaceae bacterium
CAGTCTCATGGTTTCAAGGGGTATTACTTCATTAGGAGCGATATTACCCAGGTTAACATTGACGCCTACCAATTCAATAAAATATAATTGCTGTGCTTTTTGGGGGGCTTCCCAGATAATTTTTTCTTCGGGTATCACAGTTAATATTTCCTGCACCAGACCTTCTCTCACTTCACCGCTTCCCCTATAAATTCCAACATTACCAGCTTCACGCGCTTCTGCAATAACATAAGTGGAACCTGCGCTCAATTCAGCCTTCATTAATTGAATCCATTTATAAGGAGGAATAATATGTGCGGCATCCTTACTTCCTACTTCACTTAAGATGGTTCCGTATTTGGTGAGCTTTTCAATATACCCGCATTTTTCCGCATGAGGAATATTAATAGATCCATCACTCACTTCCATATAATCAATTCCATAATCTTTACATGCAGCAATATAATCATCGAACTGGTTACGAATGAGAAATGCCTCGAATAATGTACCTCCAAAATAAATGGGCATATTATACGATTTGTATGCTTCTATCTTTTCGCGCAGATTTGGAGTAACAAATGAAGTTCCGAAACCAAGTTTGACTATATCCACATGGGGACCTGCAACGCTCATAAAATTATGTACCTCGCTAATGCTGAGGCCCTTATCCATTACCATTGTGAGTCCACGCTTACGTGGTTTGAGGATCCGCTCAGGAATTTGCAAAAGGTTAAAATTCATTCACTTGTTTTTATTTTCGGCGCAAAAGTAAGGAAATCCCCCTAAAACCACCCTGTATCCAGAATCTCAAAGCCCCTCTTTTTCAAAGAGGAGAGCGTTTTCTTTGAATTAAGAAAAACAAAGCAGAGTGCTGGCCACCCCTTTGAAAAGGAGGCGTAGTACGTTGAACAGAATACTCCCTGCAGGGATTGTTTTTCAAACTCTAAATTGATTTGTTTTTTTTATATCTGGCCACAATATCAACAACCTGTGGATGCTGTAATATTGAGGGGCTGAGGTCGATTAATTTTTTAAGCAGCTTTGGCGCTCTGTGCATTGCATTTTCCAACTGTACCAATGCTTCTTTTGTTTTTCCCATAGCCATATAAATGGCAACAAGATAAAAAGCAAATAATGGCTTGTTCCCGGTATGTTTTATAGAAGCCAACACCTGGCCCAGCGCCTCCTCATAATACTCACCAAGATATAAGCATCTTATCAATGCCTCCCAGCTCGATATATTTTTCGGCCTCTGGGATACAACATTAGAAAAATACTGTATAGCTTCCCTGTATTCGCCTAAATGCATTTTACACTCACCCATCGCAAGATTATATTCAGGCTGTAAACGGTGCATCTGTAGTGCAATCAACAATTGTTTCATTCCGGTGTTCCACTGCCCCTCATTGATATATGTACAGGCAATTTTATAATGCAGCTTGCTGTCTTCCTGGTTCAGGTGGGATGCCTTCTTGTAATAAAACCTTGCCTGTGCGTAATTTTTTAATTTGTCATAACAATGGCCAATCGCTTCATAAATGACGTCTTCAGGGCGCGATAGCTCAAGCACTCTTTCTAATGATTCAATTGCGTCTTTGAACTTTCTCAACCTGATATATGCATCACCCATATTACGGTAGGCATAGTCAAATTTTTCGTCGATAGCTATCGAATATTTGTACGCGTCTATGGCCTTTTCGTAAAGCTTTAATCCCTGGTAAGCTGCACCGAGATTAAACCAGGGCAGTTCGCTGTATGGATTTTCGTCTATTATTTGCTGATGCAGCTTGATACCTTCTTCATTTCTCCCTGTAAAATCGGTCCAGAAACAGATTTTATAAAGTGCCTCTTCATTTGAAGGATCCTGTTCCAATATTAGTTTCAGGCAATCGAAGATTTTATCAAATTCTTCGTAGTCATCATATACGTCTGCCAGCTCAAAAAGCATTTCAATTTTTTCTTCACCACTGAAAAGTTCGAGAGCATTTTCGAGTAACTCTACCGCTTTCTCCTGTTGGTCAAGCGCCAGATATGCGTCAGTTTTAAGAATATACAGGTTGATATTGTTCCGTTCAAGCAACTCTGCATGGCTCAGTATATCAAGAGCCTCATGATACTTGCGGGTGGCTATAAAGAGATCGGCTTTTTTGATATGAAGCATGGCTGAGTAAGGAAAATGCTCCAACCCCATTTCTACTGCTTCCAGTGCCTGGGGGATATCTTCGATATCGTCGAAATAGTCGGCTATTCTTTCGAATGCCTCTTCTTCAAGAAAAGAGTGACTTCGACCAGACTTCAGGTTCTGAAACTGTTTTACCAGCTCTCTCAAATCGTCTTTTTCTTCATCGAACGAACTGTCTCTCATGTAATTAACAAAGGTTTGTGAAACGAAAGTTCCATCCGGTCGTTAACAATGAAATGGCGACCGGATGAAATGTACTACTTTTTTTACACACATTTTACACGAACGGTTAAAACTGTCTTAAAAAATTAATATCTTTGACGGGATATGAGGAAAATCTTTACGCGAAATCTAAACCACATGCTTAAAAAATCGGTTATCAGTGCCACGCTACTGTGCATCGTTTTCTTTGCTTTGGCAAGTAGCGGCGGCGGAAAGAAAAAATCATCATCTGCTCTCGGAGTTGTTCCTGTTAGCACAAAGAGCATTTTAAGTCTTAAATCAAGACCTTCCTACTCTGGAAGTAATATTCTTACTACAGTTAATACAAAGAATACAACAATTATTCGTTCAGTTGTTACTTATCAAAAAGGAAATACAACCTATGTAATTCCATCTCAGTATAAGGTGAATAATTCTAAAATCAGCTTTAAGCCTTCTCAACTGTCCTTCAGATCAAACTTAAATGTTGTTGATTTGAAAATAAGATTATGCAAATAATCCATCGGGTGCGGGTGGATACACAATTTCTCTGGGTTATTTCTTTTCGGGCTTTAATGCCTTACTTTCTTCGTACGTCATTTCGCGGTACCCGCTTGTTGGTATATTAAATTTTGATGCAGCAACAGGGTTCATGTTGATCCTCGAAACTGTATAACGGATATTCAGGTTGCGTTGAGTTAATTCATATTCAAGAGGCAATCCATTCAGATCCTTAAAATGATAATCATATTCTTTATTTTCCGGAATAATATCGGGAGTATAATACACTATAAATGTTGAACCATCACTCATTTTAGCTTCAGCCTTAATACATTTATATCCTGCTATTTCTTTGGTTTCACCGGTATTATTAAAAGTAATTCCTTTATAACGGGCATTCTTTTCCTGCCAGTCCTCTGCACTCATTCTTATCAGTAGCTTCTGGCCGCTTACTTCCCTTAGCACCACTGCAGTGCCTGTTTTAGAATCATGTATAGTGGTAGAAGAAAACAGCGCACTCGACATTTCAGAGCGGCTCAGGTTCCCTTTAAGATAGAAGGTAGTGGTGGCACCATCAAATGCATCAGCCATTCGCGGCTCGGCATTGCCGGTAGTAACCTTTGCGTTATAAACAAGAGTAAGTTCAGATATCCTTTTCTGGGCTGTAGCTGTAAGGCTGACACAAAAAATTGAGGTTATGACTAGATATTGCTTCATAATTGAAACGTAATATAGCATAAAGACGGGCAAAGTTCAAAGGAGGTTGTACCCTCCTGCGTTACCGCGACATTCCTACGGGTCAACACCCCTTAATCATTTTACGGTGCAGCCTGGGTGAATTTACTTTTTCCCTCCTGTCTTCTTTGTATCCTGGAGCTTTTTCTGAGTTTCCTGCATTTGTTCAAAACGCTCCTGCCATTTAGGCTTTACTTTAGGCTTGCGCCTGTTCTCTTCTATCTTGGCAAGTATCTTACCGTGATCAATAATGTAATTATTAATAACGAATTGAAGTATTAAAGTAATTACGTTAGAAACAGTGTAATACCATGTTAATGCCGAAGGAAGGCTATTGAAAATAAATAATAAGATGAACGGGAAAATATAAGGCATGTACTTGAGTGCCGGATTGCTCTGATCGGGCGTCATGTTCATATTATACGCAGAAATCAAAAAGCTGGTAACCGCAGCAAGAATAGTAAATAAGCTCAGGTGATTTCCCAATCCCCATACATACATTGGAAATCTCACAATTACATCATAGCTGGATAGATCCTGCGCCCATAAAAACGGAACGCCTCTTAATTCAATATTTGAATTAAAGAAACTATATAATGCAAAGAAAATTGGTATCTGCAGCAATGCAGGAATACACCCGCCTAATGGATTCACACCGGCCTCCCTGAATAATTTCATTTGCTCTACTCCCACCTGCTGCTGGTCATTCCCTAACCTGGCCTTCATTTTCTCAATTTCAGGGCGCAAAGCTTTCATTTTTGCACCACTTAAATAACTGGTATAAACTAACGGGGAGGTTAATAAACGAATAAATAAAGTCAGTAATCCAATTACTAAACCCAGGCTGCCAATAAAACTATTAAAGAAATTAAATATAGGCATCACGATCCATTTATTGATCGGTCTTACAAATGCATAAAGATCTCTTCCAAGATTTACGATCTTATCCATCTCCGGGGCCTGTTCCTTTAATATTTTATATTCATTGGGGCCGAAATATAGCTGCATAGGGATTACCGCGCTTGCACCTAACGGTAATTTTGCCTGGAGATTTACAGTTGTTTGGGCAATTGACCTCGCTGTATCAGAAGTTTCTTTTATCCAGCTAACCTGGCCCGAATTAAAATTATTTCTATTGATAAGAGTTACATTAAAAAATTGTTGTGCAACGCTTACCCATTGTACAGGTTTCTCAAATTGTTTGGATGTTTTCGACATGATATAATCGAAATCATTATCCTCCAGGAAACAAATATTAGTAAGCTGTCGCTCGTATTTTACATCTTTTTCGTGCTGCAGTGGTTGCGACTGCCAGGTTAAATTAAATGCCCCCTGCGTTAATAATTTATCTGCCCCGCTCATCTGCACGTTCCAGTCAAGTAAATAATTATTCGGTTTGATAATAAACTGGTGAACAATCGACCCACCTGTTACTGGTAGCTGGAAAGTAACGGTCTGGCTGTTATCTGCATTTTTAGTAACAGTTCCGGCACTAAAAAATAATTCACTGGCTTGTGCAGATTGTCCCTGACCGGTATTAATTGTATAGGATATTTTATCAAATGCTGTTGCTGAAAGCGTAACGAGCGTACTGTCAAATGATTTATAATCTTTTAGCTCAACTCTTTCCGGCTGGCCGCCTTTATTACTGAAAACCACTTTAAACACTTCGTTCTCCACTGTTAAAAATTCTTCAGAAACGAGTGCTGCGATATTAGAATCAATATTTACACTTGAAGTAGTATCGTTTGCTATACGGGTTGAATCGAGGATTCTTTGAACACGTGCAATAGAATCCTGTTTTGCAAGCTCCTGTTTTTGTAGTTCCTGGCTGCTTTTTGTAGATAGAAACAAATAAAAGAATAATAATACGGCGAGAAGGACAAATCCAATAACCGTGTTGCGGTCCATACTACCCATTAGTGTGCTTTTTTTTTGGAGGTGCAAAGATAGGGGGTCTCAGATCATTTCTCCCTGCAGTGTAGTTGATTTAACCGCATTCTTTCTCTCTGAGTAAGCTTTTGCCGCTTTTATGAAGCTTACAAATATCGGCTGCGGATTCTCTACTGTACTTTTCAGTTCCGGGTGATACTGAACACCTATAAAGAAGGGGTGTGAAGGTAATTCGATGATTTCCACGAGATTACTCTCAGGGTTTTTACCTGACGCCACCATACCTGCAGTTTCAAATCTATCGAGGTACGCGTTGTTAAATTCCCAACGGTGGCGGTGCCTTTCGTAAATCAATTCTTTCCCATATATTTCTCTGCCAAGGGTACCATCTTTTAACTTGCAGGGATAGGAGCCCAGGCGCATCGTGCCGCCTTTGGCAGTTACTTTTTTCTGGTCTTCCATCAGGTCGATAACCGGGTCAGGAGTATTAGGATTCATTTCTGTTGAATGAGCCTCTTTTAATCCAAGTACGTTCTTAGCGAATTCAATCACAGCCATCTGCATTCCAAGGCAAATACCAAAAAAAGGCAATTTATTTTCTCTTGAATATTTTACAGCAATGATCTTCCCCTCTATTCCTCTGTGTCCAAATCCTGGTGCTACTAATAACCCGTCAAGATGCCCCAGCTTTTCCGACACATTATCATCAGTAATAAACTCGCTGTGAACATTTACCACCTGCACTTTGCATTCATTCATAGCACCTGCATGAACAAATGATTCAAGTATGGATTTATACGCGTCCTGCAGTTCAATATATTTACCGATTAACCCAATAGTCACTTTACTTTTGGGATATTTTAATTTATCCAGGAATTCTTTCCACTTTACTAATTCAGGTTCGCGGTAGTCTGTAATATTTAATTTTTTCATACAGATAACATCGAGCTTTTCATGCATCATTGCCAGGGGCACTTCATAAATTGAAGGAGCATCAGCAGCTTCAATTACCGCTTCCGGTTTTACATTACAGAATAATGCAATTTTTCTGCGGAGATCCGGAGATAATGATTCTTCTGTTCTGCAAACAATAATATCAGGATGAACACCCTCCTGGCTCAGCATTTTTACACTATGCTGGGTGGGTTTTGTTTTTAACTCTTTAGCTGCTTTTAAATATGGAACAAGTGTAAGATGTACAACAACCGTATCTTCTTCCGGAAGCTCCCATTGCAATTGACGCAGCGCTTCTATAAACGGAAGGCTTTCTATATCACCTACTGTTCCTCCTAATTCTGTAATAATTATATCATATTCCTTACTCTGACCAAGAAGAAGCATTCTTCTTTTGATCTCATCAGTAATATGAGGAACAACCTGTACTGTTTTTCCTAAATAAGCGCCATCGCGTTCTTTATTAATAACGGTCTGGTATATACGACCAGTGGTTACATTGTTTGCCTGGCTGGTAAATATATTTAAATAACGTTCGTAATGACCAAGATCAAGGTCTGTTTCAGCACCATCTTCCGTTACAAAACATTCTCCATGTTCATATGGATTCAGTGTTCCCGGATCAACATTAATATATGGATCGAATTTTTGGATCGTGACTTTAAATCCTCTTGCCTGCAGCAGTTTAGCTAATGATGCAGCAATAATTCCTTTCCCCAGGGACGAAGTAACTCCGCCCGTTACAAATATGTATTTTGCCATAAAAAGTGTGCTTTTCAGTGACCTAAGGAAATAGATCCGTGATTCTCTCCGAGAGGTCGAACAAAGCTACACCGATTTTTTTGAACGGGAAAATAGAAATCCCCCCGCAATAGCTCATTTTGAATTAAAAACAAAGACCTGAACCTGCAAATAGTTTTGTGTGTAATTCACTAATACCCTCTTTTCAAAGGGGATATGTAAACATCATGCTATGTAAAAATAAAATACTGACCGTATTCCCTCTTTGAAAAGGAAGTGGTATTAGATGAACAGAATGAGGACCATAGGAATTTCAGGGTTTTAAGATTTTATCATAACTCGCCACAACGCCTTTCATTACCGACGAACTGAAGCCCCGATGCTCCATCTCGTTTAAACCCGCGATGGTGCACCCTTTTGGAGTGGTCACCTTATCTATTTCATATTCCGGATGCGAACCTTTCTGTAATAAAAGATCAGCAGCTCCTTTAACTGTCTGCGCGGCGATAAGGCTCGCAGTGGCCGCATCAAAACCAATTTCAATTCCTCCCTGGATATTTGCCCTGATATATCTCATAGCATATGCAGTTCCGCATGCACCAAGTACCGTTGCTGCATCCATTAATTTTTCATCAATTGTAACCACCTTACCAAGAGTAGAAAACACATTATGAATAAGTTCAGCCTGTTGTGGTGTTGCATGAGAATAACTTATGCAGGTCATACTCTCACGAATAGCAATCGCTGTATTTGGCATTGCGCGAAATACAGGGATCTTTTTGGTCAGGGAGCCTTCAATATCTTTTATCAAAACACCCGTTACTACCGAAACCAGCATGTGAGAAGATGTAATATCTTTTTTTATTGCTTCAACAACCTCTTTCACCTGGTAAGGTTTTACTGCAAGAATAATAATTCCTGCTTTTTTTACTGCAGCATTATTATCTGCTGTAATATTTATACCTTTTTTCTGCAACATCTTGAGTGTGGTGATATTTCTTTTAGTAACTGTAATATCCGCTGCCTTAGAGAATTTGCTGATAACCAGCCCTTCGGCAATCGCAGTGCCCAGGTTTCCTCCACCAATGATGGCGATCTTATTGTTCATCCCTAAATTTAATGTTTCTTCTCCAAATAATTTTGAACGTAGTCCTTTACTCCTTCTTCCAGCGAATAAAACGGTGAGGTATAGCCGGCGCTCTTCAATTTCTGCATATTGGCCTCAGTGAAATACTGGTACTTTTCGCGGATATCTTCAGGCATATCTATAAAAAGGATTCTGGGCTGAAGATGAAGCGCAGAAAAAGTGGAAGTCACGAGATCTGTAAAACTGCGTGCTTTGCCTGTTCCCAGATTATATATGGCAGATGCGGGTTGGTTTTCCATCAGCCAGTAACACACTTTAACAACATCTTTCACGTATATAAAATCACGAAGTTGTTCACCATCTTTAAAATCAGGGCGGTGAGAACGAAATAGTTTTACTTCACCATCTTTTTTAATCTGATTATATGCATGCCATATCACACTGGCCATGCGGCCTTTATGATATTCATTCGGACCATAAACATTGAAGAATTTTAGTCCGGCCCAAAAAGGGGGTCGTTTATCCTGCTGCAACGCCCATTTATCAAACTCATTTTTCGAAACCCCGTAAGGATTTAACGGTTTTAATTTGAAAGGCAGTTCATGATCATCATTATACCCTAACTCGCCGGCGCCATAAGTTGCGGCAGAAGATGCATAAACAACAGGAACATTGTTTTTCACGCAATAGTTCCAAATATTCTTCGAGTATTCAACATTCAGTTTTTCATGAATTGAATAATCAAACTCTGTTGTATCGGTACGTGCGCCAATATGAAAAATAAAATCAACTGGATTGGTTTTTAACCAGTCGAAAAAATCGTCACGCTCTACTTTAGCTGTGAATTTCTTATAGGTGAGATTAGGAAATTTATCGGCGCGGCTAAACTCATCAACCAGTATTAAATTGCCATATCCCTTTTCATTAAGAAATTCAACAAGCATGCTACCGATAAATCCCGCAGCGCCGGTTACTACAATGATATCTTTAATTGTTGGCATCTACTCTGAGTAATTTCTCAATGGCCGTATTATATGAATTTTTCCAGGAAGATATATTTCCCCATTCCTGGCCGTCAACATCAATATCACCTTTAGTAACAAATCCCAATTCTTCGAAAGGGATATTGCCCATCACTTTTTCAAATTCAGCCGCTTGATTCTTTTTCACACTTACCACTACCCTGCTTTGCGCCTCACCAAACCAATATCCGTCTTTACGGATATTTGCATCGGCAGCCACCACATCAAATCCTAAATCATTCTTGAAACATGACTCTATTAGTGCGATAAATAATCCGCCTTCGCTGATATCATGTGCAGAAACAATTAATTTCTTTTTAATTAATTCAGCAATTTTTTGCTGCATGGCAAACTCTGTTTCCAATTCAAATTCTGGGGCGGGACTGAATGCAATCTCTTTAATTTTCTGAATGTATTCTGATGAATTAATATCACCGCTTGATTTACCGACAAGATAAATACAATCACCTTCTTCTTTAAAGTTCATTGTCATTTTAGCATCCACATTATCCAGTAATCCCACCATACCGATTGTTGGTGTTGGATAAACAGGACCATCAGGATTCTGATTGTAAAAACTCACATTACCACCAGTTACAGGTGTTTCAAATTTAAGACAGGCTTCACTCATTCCCCTGATTGATTGTACAAACTGGTAATAAACTTCCGGATCATACGGATTACCAAAATTCAAACAGTTTGTAATTCCTAAAGGTTCTCCACCGCTGCAAACAATATTTCTTGCAGCTTCACTCACTGCAATCATCGCGCCTTTATATGGATCAGCAAATACATAACGGCTATTACAATCCGTAGTTAATGCAAGCCCCTTATTTGTTGGTTTGGCTACAACAACTGCCGCATCGCTGGGATCATTTGTTGATGCATTACCGGTTCCCACCATACTATCGTATTGCGTATATATCCATCGTTTTGATGCGATGTTAGGAATAGCAATTAATTGTTCGGCTACAGCTTTTAAATTATCCGGAACTTCAACAGATGCCGGATCAAATGATTTTATCTTCTGTAAATATGAAGGCTCTTTATATTCTCTTTCATATTGTGGAGCGCCGCCGCCAAGTACTAATTCGTAGGCAGGAATTTCTGCTTCCAGTTCTCCGTTCATATAAAACTTAAGCAATCCATCACCGGTCACTTCTCCTATTTCGGAACATGGCAGATCCCATTTCTCAAATATATCGAGCACATCTTTTTCTTTTCCTTTCTGCACCACCATTAACATACGTTCCTGGCTCTCGCTGAGTAACAATTCCCAGGTTTTCATATTGGGTTGACGGGTAGGAACTTTATCAAGATCTATTCTCATTCCTACCTCACCTTTCGCACTCATTTCGGCAGTGGAACAAATAATTCCCGCTGCACCCATATCCTGCATACCCACTACTGCACCAGTCTTTAATACTTCAAGACAAGCTTCGAGTAATTTCTTTTCCTGGAAAGGGTCACCTACCTGTACTGCTGGTAATTCTTTTACACTTTCCCCACTAATATCTGCAGAAGCAAATGAGGCGCCGCCAATACCATCTTTACCGGTTGCGCTTCCAACAAAGAATACAGGGTTGCCGATACCTTTTGCTGTTGCAGAAACAGTTTCTCCTTCTTTTAAAATACCTACGCTCATTGCGTTAACGAGCGGGTTAGTATGATAAATATCTTCAAAGTATATTTCGCCGCCAACCGTTGGCACACCGAAACAGTTCCCGTAATGGCCGATACCATGAACAACCCCGGCCAGCAAGTGTCTTGTTTTCGCTTCCTTTAAATTTCCGAACCGAAGTGAATTTAAAGAAGCAATAGGACGCGCGCCCATCGTGAATATATCACGGTGAATACCGCCTACGCCTGTTGCTGCTCCCTGGAAAGGTTCGATAGCGGAAGGGTGGTTATGAGATTCTATTTTGAATACAACGCCAAAACAGTCGCCGATATCCATGAGGCCCGCGTTTTCATCGCCAGCTTTTACCAGCATCCTTTTTCCATCCCGTGGCAGTGTTTTGAGCCATTTGATGGAATTTTTATAGCTGCAGTGTTCGCTCCACATACCACTGAAAGCACAGAGTTCATTAAAGTTGGGGGTTCTTTTAAGTTTTTGCTTGATGAGTTCGAATTCTTCGGCAGTGATCCTGAGCTGTTTGGCCGTATTAACTGTTACTTCCATGATTAAGTTCATCCGTTATTTATTATCTTTTCCAGGAGCCGGATGGAACTCCTCAAAAACCGCTCCCGGTTCGTCAAATCTTACCCGGGATTTTCAAAGGGCGAAATTAAGGTATTCGCATATTCTGATATGATTTTGTGCACATCGAATTTTTTCAACACTAAATTTCGTCCATTTCTCCCCATCTTTTTTCTTTCTTCTTCAGGCAGGTTAATGATCTTTTCCATTTTATCGGCCAGGTCGAAAGGATCATTGAGATTGCAGAGGTAGCCATTTGAATTATTCAGCACAACCTCTTTGCAACCGCGATTATTGGATGTAATAACAGGGAGTTCCATACTGGCAGCTTCCATTAAACAACGAGGAACGCCTTCATTGTAGAATGAGGGGAAAACGAAGCAGTCGGCTTTAACGAGGTAAGGACGAACGTCATCGGCAAAGCCGTAGTAATTGATAAGTCCCTCATTTTCCCATTTGTTAAGATCGTCCTGGGTAATGGAATCGGGGTGATTCTTTTCAAAGAAGCCAATGAGTGAAAAATGGACGTTATAGTGCTTCTTTTTAAGAATGCGCGCGGCATCGGCATATAAAGAAATGCCTTTAGATTTAAGGAGGCGGGTTGACATTAAGAATTCGAAAGGGCTACCCACCCCGCTTTGCACACCTCCGGCCTCCTTCACTAAAGCTTCGTCTGGCGACATAGGCTCTGGCCGACGGCTGTCGGCGGTTGAAGGAGAGGCCTGGCTGCCAGCGAAGTACTCTGTATTTACACCTTCTCCAGGTAGTATTTTAATTTTATTGATATTTACAATGTGTTCCGTAACGAATACTTTAGCATCCTCGTTATTTAAAAACCACACTTCTTTTACATTCTTCAAGGCCTTTTTATACAGTATTTTAATAATGCGGAAGAGCAGATTTTTTTTGGCAAAGGGGTAGCCCAGACCTGTAACCACTGCAACAGAAGGAATATTCTCGGCAGAGGCGGCCAGTGATCCATAAATATTCGGTTTGGCCACATAATGAAAAATAAAATCAGGGCCTGTTTTACGATAAAGCCTTCGCAAATGCAGATACAAAAAATAATCTCTTACAGGATTTTCGGATTTATTATTAAAATCAAGTGAAATATAGGTACACCCTTCAGCTACCAGCTTTCCTGAGTACCCGTCGTCGGGAGCAATAACAGTAATTTCATAGCCCTGTTTTAAAAGGAACCTCACAACATCCAGTCTGAAATTATAAACAGACCATGCACTGTTCGAAACAAAAGCAATCTTTTTGATATTCAACATAGCTTTGAAAGACTCAAATGTATAGATTTGGACATGAATTTAAAGCCTCCTGCTCTCACCTTTCAGGAATTTTATATTGGTCTGGGCCTGAAGGTATTAATGGGATTGATTTATGGGTATATCTTTTTTCATTTATATAATGGAGACGACACCTGGCGCATTCATCAGGAATCGCTTAATGAAACAAAGATCCTGCTAAATAATCCTGCCTTATTTTTTACTGAACAATATACTCCTTTGTTTGCCATCGAGCAAGGAACAAGTTTTATCAGGTTTGTATCAGTTTACACTAACGATCTTGAATATGCGCTGCTTGTAAAAACCCTGGCCTTTTTTAATCTTATTTCACAAGGTAATTATTATATAAATGTATTTCTTTTTAATCTTATTTTATTCTGGGGACATTACTGGCTGTTTATTCTATTAAAAGAATTGTTCCCCGATTCACGCAGGTTACTTTATATGACAATATTCCTTTTCTTACCAGCAGTTTTCTGGCTGAGCGGGATAAGGGTCGATGGATTATTATTTTTCTTTTTCTCGTTGTTTTTATTAAATATTCACCGAAAAAAAACATTCTTAACTATAGTGGGATTGTCAGGAATAATTGCGTTGAGACCGCCATTTGGCATATTGACAATGCTGGCAACAATTCCTTATTTAATTTCTTTAAGAATTAAAAAAAATCACCTCCCGATATTTATCACCAGCTTCCTGTTATCAACAATACTGTTTTTTGCTTTCGGATTACAGGAATTTGTAGTCGATGCGCAGCGAAAATTTTTTGCATTAAACGGAACAAGATTTGAAATGCCCGTATTGCAACCCACAATCAGCAGTTTTATCGAATTATTCCCTCTTGCATTTAATCATGTTTTTTTAAGACCCTACCCATGGGAAACAGTTTCGTCTTTGCAATTATTCTATTCTTTCGAAATAATATTCTTCTGGATCATCATCACCATTGCCGTAATAAGAAGGCACCCCGACTGGAAAAGGCGTCTGTCTAATCCTATTATACTGATGATGTTATTTATTGCTTTTTCGGCCTGCATACTTTATGGGTATGTTGTGCCATTTCCGGGCGCCATTGCCCGGTACCGAATTATTCCGGAACTCTTTTTACTGGTAAGTGCAACAGGAATTATCCATTACAGAAAAACATAATGTTAGTTTTTTTATAAAAAAATGCGGTATTTCGAGGTAAAAACATCTTTTTTGCTCCAAAAATCCATGAAATGAGCTTTTTTTTGCCAAAAAATTTTTAGAGCCCGCATTTTATCGCTTTATTTGCAATTCCTAAATTATAGTAAATGGAATCATTACGTTTCAAGGCAATCAGCGATCTGACCTCATCTGCAAATGGCAAGGATATGGGTCGTTCAACCAAAATCACTGCTATTTTCAATGAAAATGTCTTCACTCTTAAAGTAGCCCGGGAGTTTCTAAGCGACGAAGCCTATAAGAGTCTTATCGGCTCTATTAAAGGCGGAAAAAAAATTGACCGTGTGATGGCTAACCAGATAGCTTCCGGTATGCGTCAATGGGCAGAGGCCAAGGGTGTAACTCATTATACTCACTGGTTCCAGCCCTTAACCGGTTCATCAGCAGAAAAACATGATTCCTTCTTTACCCTTAAAAGTGATGGGACAGCTATCGAAACCTTCGATGGCGATACGTTAATACAACAGGAGCCTGATGCTTCTTCTTTTCCTAATGGTGGTTTGAGAGCAACTTTTGAAGCCCGCGGTTATACTGCATGGGATCCTTCTTCACCAGCATTCATTATGGATATAGGTCAGGGAAAAACGCTTTGTATTCCCACTATTTTCGTTTCATATACAGGAGAAGTTCTGGATTATAAAGCTCCTTTATTAAGGGCTCTTGATTCGCTGCAGAAAAATGCGGTGGATGTATGTAATTATTTTGATAAAAATATAAGTAAAGTAACTGCTACATTAGGCTGGGAGCAGGAATATTTCGTGGTGGATGAAGCGATGTTCAATGCCCGTCCTGACCTTGTAACCAGCGGAAGGACTGTATTCGGGCATGCACCGGCAAAAGGGCAGCAGTTAGAGGACCATTACTTCGGCTCCATTCCCGAAAGAGTATATGCATTCATGAGGGATTTTGAAACCGAATCTTACAGATTAGGTATTCCGTTAAGAACAAGACATAATGAAGTTGCGCCCGCACAGTTTGAATGTGCGCCAATATTTGAAGAAGTAAGTGTTGCGGTTGATCATAATACTTTATTGATGGATATTATGGACCGTGTTGCACGCAGGCATAAACTCCGCGTATTATTGCATGAAAAACCTTTTGCCGGAATTAACGGTAGCGGTAAGCATAATAACTGGAGCATGGCGACTGACACCGGTGTTAATTTATTAGCTCCCGGTAAAACGCCAAAAACCAACCTGATGTTCTTGACGTTCTTTGTTAATGCTATCAAAGCCGTTCATGATTATGCCGATGTTCTTCGCGCTTCTATTGCATCTGCGGGTAATGATTACCGTTTGGGCGCTAACGAAGCCCCTCCTGCTATTATTTCTGTATTCATCGGAGGTTACCTGACTAAGGTACTGGAAGATGTTAAACAAAGAGTAGGGGATAAGTTTGATGAGCAGGATGAAGCAATCTTAAAATTAGATCTCCATAGAAGTATTCCTGAATTACTATTAGATAATACGGATAGGAATCGCACTTCTCCGTTTGCATTTACCGGCAATAAGTTTGAGTTTCGTGCAGTAGGATCTGCATCCAATTGTGCAAATGCAATGACTGTATTAAATACAATCATGTCCGAAACATTAAAAAAGTTCAAAAGGGAGGTTGATACTTTAATCGAAAAAGGTGAGAAAAAAGAAATCGCTATCATGTATTTACTACGTGAATATATCGTAAGCAGCGAAAAAGTATTGTTTGAGGGAGATGGATATAGCGACGAATGGGACCAGGAAGCCGAAAGAAGAGGTTTGCCAAACGTTCGCAGTACACCAAAGGCACTAGATGCAATGGTCACAGATAAAGCGAAGCATTTATTTGAAAGCAATAATGTTTTTAATCATGCTGAGCTTGAGGCACGTCATGAAATTGAACTGGAAAAATATATCAAGAAAGTACAGATCGAAGCACGTATTCTTGGTGAACTGGCTACCAGTCACATCTTACCGGGAGCGATCAGGTACCAGAACGTGCTGCTTGAAAATATCCGCGGATTAAAAGAGATCGGATTGGATGACGCAACTTATGCCAATCAGAAGCAGATTCTGGTTAAAATTTCCGAGCATATCAGTAAAGTGAGCGATCTGGTAGAAAAAATGATTGGAACAAGAAAAAAAGTTAATATCTTAACTAACAATCGGGAAAAAGCAATAGCTTACGACGAACAGATCAAACAAAAGTTCTTCGACCAGATCAGGTATAGTGTAGATAAGTTAGAATTACTGGTTGCAGACCAATACTGGCAGTTACCGAAGTACCGCGAAATGCTGTTTCTAAGGTGATTCTAAAAACGATGATGGTTTAGTTAAAATAGAGCCCCGGGATCAATCCCCGGGGTTTTTTATTTGCCGCGGTATCTCAGAAGAAATAGGATCCTCTGAAATGCTGCTCACGGAAAATGAAGCTATATGAACCTCATGACCAGCAACGTTCTGATTTAGCTTCTATTTTATAGAAAAGATCTTACGCAACACATGACGAATGCCTCCGGCGGGATTTATTGCATCCGGGATTTTACTTCCATATTTTTTCGGATTTTTGCTTCATGCCTTCCAATAAAAAAATTATTATCACAATTGACGGCTGGTCTTCTTGTGGAAAAAGCACCCTGGCCAAACAGCTGGCAAAAGAACTTGGATATATTTATATTGACAGTGGTGCCATGTATCGCGCCATCACTTTATTCTTTCTAAGAAATCATATTGACTGGACAAAACAGCGGGCTGTAGAAAAAGCACTCGGAGAGATTTTTATTGACTTTATTTATAATTCCAGGAACGACCTGGAAACTCATCTTAACGGTGAAAATGTTGAATACGTGATACGTGATCTAGTGGTTGCAGAAAAAGTAAGTGAAGTTGCTGCAATTAAAGAAGTGCGTGAATTTGCTGTGCTAAGGCAACAGGAAATGGGAAAATCGAAAGGAATAGTAATGGACGGAAGGGATATAGGCACCGTTGTTTTTCCAAAAGCAGAATTAAAAATATTCATGACAGCAGATAATACAGTTCGTGTGGAACGAAGATTTAATGAACTATATGCAAAGAACCCCAATATTACATTAGAAGAAGTCAGGAACAATTTAGAGATGCGGGATTATATTGATTCAAACAGGGAAATAAGTCCGCTAAAACAAGCCAAAGATGCGCTTGTACTGGATAATACAAATATTACGGAAAAACAGCAACTGGAGATAGCTTTAGGTTGGGTGAAGGAAAGAATCAAATAGGCTGCCCTACTGCGGCGTACGGAAACCTCTGTATAAACGCACCGCAGCATACATATATTTTAAGGGAGGAAACCTGTAGGTTTCAGAGCATTTAATAAAACCACTTCACGCTCTATAACCAGCCCCTAAAAAACAGGGTTTGGAACTTACATGTATTATCATTTTTAC
>CAYLVR010000033.1:17406-19202 GCA_964387165.1 uncultured Chitinophagaceae bacterium
CTTCCGGCTTTTAATTTATGCTTCAGATTTTTCTATCGTTGGCTCTTTTAATGTAAAGAGAATTTTTGTTTTCTCTTCATTAAGGTCGGCGATCATTGTATCACCCTGTTTAATATTCAGGCTCAGTATTTCTTCTGCCAGAGGATCTTCCAGGTATTTCTGAATGGCCCTGTGCAGGGGACGTGCACCAAACTGAACATCATAACCTTTTTCGGCAATAAAATTCTTCGCCTCTTCTGCCAGCTCGAGCGTAAACCCAAGAGTGTTTAGTCTCTTTATCACATTTTTCATCAGGATATCAATGATCTTGAAGATATTTTCTTTTGTAAGAGAATTAAATATGATCACATCATCAATACGATTCAGGAACTCTGGAGAGAATGTTCTTTTAAGTGCTTTTTCAATTACAGCTTTATTATTCTCTTCACTGCTCTGTGTTCTTGATTGCGTCGCAAATCCGACACCCTCACCGAAATCCTTCAACTGTCGAACCCCTATATTTGAGGTCATGATAATGGTTGAATTCTTGAAATCAACCTTGCGTCCAAGACCATCGGTTAGCTGCCCGTCATCAAGTACCTGTAACAGGATATTATAAATATCGGGATGTGCTTTTTCTATTTCATCCAACAAGATAACAGAATACGGTTTACGTCGGACTTTTTCGGTAAGCTGTCCACCTTCTTCATATCCTACATATCCGGGGGGCGCACCTATCAGTCTGCTCACAGTAAACTTCTCCATGTATTCACTCATATCAATACGGATCAGCGCATCATCTGAATCAAACATGTAGCGTGCGAGTGCGCGTGCGAGTTCAGTTTTGCCGACACCTGTAGGTCCGAGAAATATAAATGTACCAATTGGTTTTTTGGGATCCTTGAGCCCTACCCTGTTACGCTGGATGGCTTTCACCACTTTAGCAATGGCATCATCCTGTCCCACTACCTGGTTCCTCATTTCATCTGCCATCTTACGGAGCTTCTCGCTTTCTGCCTGTACCATCCTTTTTACAGGGATACCGGTCATCATACTTACCACTTCAGCGATAGCTTCCTCATCTATCGGATATCTTTTATGTTTGCTTTCTTCTTCCCAATGGTTCTTTGCTTTTTCCAGCTCTTCCTGCAAACGTTTTTCAGTATCGCGCAGAGAGGCAGCCTCTTCGAACTTCTGGCTTTTCACCACTTTGTTCTTTTCGACCTTTACATCTTCAATTTTCTTTTCAAGGTCGAGGATCTCTTTTGGAACGTTGATGTTCTTCAAGTGTACCCTTGCTCCTACTTCATCCATTACGTCGATGGCTTTATCGGGCAGTAAACGGTCGGTGATGTACCTGTCGCTAAGCTTTACGCATGCATCGATGGCATCCTCACTGTAGATCACGTTGTGATAATCTTCGTATTTAGACTTGATGTTCACAAGAATCTGGATGGTTTCATCCACACTTGGTGGCTCAACCATCACTTTCTGGAAGCGTCGGTCGAGGGCGCCATCCTTCTCGATATACATTCTGTACTCATCGAGGGTTGAGGCGCCAATGCACTGAAGTTCACCACGTGCAAGGGCCGGTTTGAATATGTTTGAAGCATCTAATGAGCCACTGGCACCACCTGCTCCAACTATAGTGTGAATTTCATCGATAAACAGAATCACATCCCTGTTTTTCTCGAGTTCATTCATAATAGCTTTCATTCGTTCTTCAAACTGTCCACGATACTTAGTGCCAGCAACAAGAGCTGCCAGATCAAGAGAGATCACTCTTTTATCGAAGAGTACCCTTGAAACTTTACGTT
>CAYLVR010000033.1:19212-24629 GCA_964387165.1 uncultured Chitinophagaceae bacterium
GCGGTTTTGCCAACACCCGGCTCACCTATCAGTATCGGGTTGTTCTTTTTTCTGCGGGAAAGGATCTGTGATACCCTTTCTATTTCTTCTTCACGACCAACTATAGGGTCAAGGGAACCGCTTTCTGCGAGGCGGGTAATGTCCCTTCCAAAATTATCGAGTACCGGAGTTTTGCTTTTTGCTGTGCCGGATGCGCGGGATTTCTGCTGAGAATATTTTTTCTCATCATCAAAATCATCATCATTCTCTTCAGCGTATTCGCTGCGAACGTCGTTGCTTTTCACCACGCCTAATTCGTTTCTGAATAAATCGTAGTCCACGTCGAATTGATTTAAGATTTGAGTTGCAATGTTTTCTTTGTTCTTCAGGATTGAAAGCATGAGATGCTCTGTTTCAACAGTAGGGCTCTTTAACGCTTTCGCTTCGAGTACGGTTACCCTGATCACTTTTTCTGCCTGCTTTGTCAGCGGCAGACTATTTATATTGGCAATGTTTTTACCGGTTTTGTCTTTAACCGCCAGTTCCACTTCTTTGCGAAGCTCATACAGATCAATATTAAAGCTCTTCAGGATCTTGATGGCGGTGTTATCGCCTTCACGGATCAGTCCAAGTAATAAATGTTCTGTTCCGATAAAATCATTCCCCAACCGTAGAGCCTCCTCCCTGCTAAAAGAAATGATCTCTTTAACCTGGGCTGAAAAATTATTATCCATTTTTCTAATTTGTTGGGTTTGATACAATAATAACGAATATTTTTGACTGTTAACCATCCATATCGGTTATATGAAAGTCAAAATTGATACCAGAGAAAAATTCCATGTCATAACTATCCAGGAGCCTTATTTCGCTGCTAATATGACAGAACAGATGGATTCTAAATTGATTCCGTTGCTTGATTACAATGTTAAAAATGTGATCCTGAATTTTCAAGACATTCAAACGCTGGATAATGCTGCTGCTGAACACCTTCTAACACTGCAACACCAGTATTACGATTTAAACGTCTCTTTTGTTGTGTGCGGACTACAGCCGGATGTAAAAAAAACCTTTATTAACCTCGATCTGCTCGACCAGCTCAATTATACCCCTACCGAAAGCGAGGCCATGGACATAGTACAGATGGAAGAAATTGAACGCGAGCTGGGAGACTTTTAACATTTAGATACAATGAACAAATATTCGGTTATTGTGGCAGGTGGAATGGGCAGGCGCATGGGTGCAGCTATTCCAAAACAGTTTCTAATGCTGAATGGGCAACCGCTTTTATTGCATACGATCAATGTTTTCTTAAAAGCCTATGATGACCTCAATGTAATTCTTGTTTTGCCCCAGGAATTTATCCCCGAGTTCAAACCAATGGAAAGAGTGAAAGTGGTAGCGGGCGGACCCACAAGATTTCATTCGGTTAAAAACGGGTTGAATGTTATCAATGACGATAATGCCATCGTTTTTGTTCATGATGCAGTAAGATGTTTATTAACCACTAACCTTTTGTATAGATGCTATCAAACATCGGTTACAACAGGCAACGCAGTGCCCGCAGTAAAAACAGTTGATTCTTTAAGGATCGAAAAAGATAATGGTAATGAAATTATTGACCGTAGAAAAGTATGGATCATTCAAACACCACAGGCTTTTAAAAGTAAAATACTGATAGATGCTTTTAAGCAGAAATATGATGAATCATTTACCGACGAAGCAAGTGTAGTGGAAAGAATGGGTGTTAAGATCAATTTAATAGAAGGCGAAGCTGATAATATTAAGATAACCAGGCCCATTGACCTGTTAATTGCAGAAAAAATTCTTGTCGAAAGAAAATCATGAAGAGAAGATTCAAACAGGTATTGGTAATTAGTTTAATCACTTACTTCCTGGTTGAACTCATCTGCTTCATAGTCATTAAAACGGGATATATCCGAACCAATCTGCCTGGTTTCTTTACCAACACCAACGATACTGCTATATTTCCATTTACTTATGCAGACATAGATCCCCGTTGGGGCGTATGGCATTATAATTATCCAGTAAAAACTTCTTTAAATAATTGCATTGAGGTTGAATGTATTCCTAATTCTGTTGGCGCTCGGGATAAAGAAAGAATTATCGCCGGCGATAACAATAGAGTGATTGTTTTAGGAGATTCCTTTATGGAAGGTTTTGGTGTAGAAGTTCCTGAACGGGTCTCCGATTTACTGGAAAACAAAACGGGTATAGAGTTTTTAAATTTCGCCTGTGCGGATATGGGCAGTACACAGGAATACCTGGTGTACAAGCACCTGGCGTCACAGTATTCCCACAATACAGTTTTAATTGGAATATTACCTGGTAATGATTTTTTAAATGATAATATTGTTTTCGACTCTATACAAACACCATTGAGATATAAGCCTTATTGGAACGACAATTCAGAGATACAGTATTATGCCGATGATATCCTTAAATCTCAGTTCAATTACCGGGCCTTTAAAAAATACAAATCCACTATTAAATATAAAATAAGGTATTTTTTAGAAAATACTACCTGCTGGTTCAATTTGCTGTATTTTATTAAAAAGAAAAAGGTAATTGGTGATTATATAAAACAAAAAACCGATGGCCGGTTTTCATATTCCGGGTATTATGATTTTACAATTGATGAAATGTTAAGATTGCAAAAGTCATTGATATCAATTAAACAAATTGCTGCCGGAAAAAAGGTGATAGTTTTTACTATTCCTATAGCCGATGATTATAAAAGGTTCCTGCAAATAAAAACCGTTCCCCCGGTTGTCAATGAATTAGATAATTTCTGTAAAAGCCAGGGGATAACTTATTTTGACTTACTCACTTCGCAACCATCACCTGTTAACTACAATGACCTGTTTTTTGATTGTGATATGCATTGGAATAAAAAAGGAAACGAATGGGCAGCGGGTCAGCTTTTAAACAACTTCAGCGGCCAGGGCAGTTTATTTAATCTGAAATAAAAGTACGGTTCGTTAACACTTCCGAAGTTGCGATAAAAATATGCTATGCCCGGAATTTCAGACCCCTCAAAATCGAGTATAAGATCACGTCCGCTGAATTCTTTTATTAAGGCATCAATTAAGAAGTGATTGGCCCCCTGCCTGCGCCCGTCCTGAGTATTAACAGATTGTAGCAGATGCATCCTGTTTTTTGCCATTATTAAAATTGCGCAGGCAAGTATGCCACCGTTTTGCGAAGTGACCTTTCTTGCAATGAGCGTTCCTTTACCGAGTGCAATTAAACACAATTTTTCAAATTGCTTATACGATTTTTGTTTTATGTGTGGCAATTGTTTTCCATAATGGTCTCTGTAAAGTTTTAAAATAAGAGATATGTCTTTTGTTTCTTTATACTCAGGATTAAATTGGCTGCTACGCTTTAAATTCTTTACCAGGTCAGGCTTATACCGTTGAGCAATTAAAGCATAATCTTCATCTAACCGGAGTATATAATTTCGTTTCGCTACCGACCCTTCAACATTATTCTGATAGTTAATAAATATCTCTGCAAATGTAAAATATTGTGTAAGCTGTTGAAAAAAAGCATAAAGGAGATCATGTGTTATGGGGAGAAAAGAAAATACACCTAATTGCTGAGTAAATGGAGGTTGGTACAGATACTTAATTCCCCATTTACTGTTCCACACCAGTGGCATTACCGCATCATAATCGTTTAATACAAGCACATCCCACTTTTCAGCCATTTTATCGAGGTAGAATGCATAAGCATAAAGCAAGCCATTTGGAGAATTGTCAATACAGTTGTCATACTTTGCTATATTTAACTCAGTTCTTTTAATGTACTTTATATTTTCATAATATACACTCATGGGGTGGTGTTCGAGCCAGCGAATCTGCGCAGATTTAAACGTTGAATATCTATACTGAAGGATATTTTTTTAAATAGTTTATTCTCTTCTGGCACCGATGAAATATTATCTCTGAATTTTTTACTGTACATTATAGGAACATATACATTCAAGATATCTTTTAGTACAGAAAGTTGCAGACCTGCCACGTATAAAAACCGCGCGTCAGGAGAATCTTTTCTCCATAGCCCGGCGTAAGTGCCAACGTCCAGGAATATCTTTACAGGAAACTTTTCGGGAAATATTTTACCTGGCAATGTAGTGTTCAGGTTCATTGAGGCAACCCAGTCATCGGACCTTCCCTGCAAATCCTGGAAAAGATCTGTCCTTAATTTTAACCCTCCGTCACGTATCATTATTTGTTGCGAAGCAAACCCTTCAAATTCATTTCTTCCTATAAAATAATTACTGTAAGTATAATCTTCGTGACCCGTTACAGCCGTAAGTTTAGGCTGGTACCTTAATGTTTCATTAACCTTTTTCGCTGTTTTCCCACCAATATATCCAAATTTAGAAGCAAACAAACGCAGCTGCACACCACCATGATCTAAATAATTAAAGAAATAGAGCATATTGGCATTTACCCTGTAAAAGGATTTAGCATCCTGGAATTGTAATTGAATATTATAAGGAAATAACTTCCTGATTTTTTCATAATTAAAACTAGCTTCTCTTATTGTCTGCACCTCATTTTCTCCACGCAATGGATGATACAAACTATCCTGACTTGAAATAGCATAATCAAAATTTCTTTCCCCGATAACGTATACTTTCAATTGAAAATAAGCCTGTACATTTTCGGGAGAATTAAATGTCAGCCGCATCCGGGAAACTATCCTGTAAACATCAGCAAATATTTTTTTATCGTTCGAATCTCTGCCTTTATTAATAGAAAATAAACCCCCATCAATTCCAACTTCCATAGATTTAAACAGAGGCTGTGTAAATGAACTATCCCATATATATGATGCTCCGCCGTAACCTGTAATTCTTTTACTGTTGAATGCATAAGCCGGCGCACCATAAAAAATAAATTTCTTTTTGCCTAATAGGAAATTACTAAATCCAAGTCCTAATTGAAACCCATCATACATATTATAACCTGGAACCAGGCTAACAGGAGGAGGTAAACATCTGAATTTTGTCGTATCTGCTTTTTTAATTGTGTCTACTTGCTGAGCCAGTGCTGGCAAACAAGATGAAGCGAATAAAAGACAAACAATTAGTTTTTTCATTTAAGTCTCAAAAGTAACTTTAAGGTACTTAGCATTATTCTGATATCCAAGACAAACGACCTGTTTTCAAGATAGGCAAAGTCGTATTTCATTCGCTCCAGCATCTCGTCAATATTGCTGGCATATCCAAATTTCAGCATGCCCATAGATGTAATTCCAGGCTTCACTTCAAAAATAGCTTGATGCTCTGGTTCCAGTTGTTCAAGTTGTATTGTATAAAATTCTCTTTCTGGCCTGGGACCAACAATACTCATTTCCCCTTTCAATACATTCCACAATTGCGGCAGTTCATCTAGTTTCCATTTACG
>CAYLVR010000034.1:0-24325 GCA_964387165.1 uncultured Chitinophagaceae bacterium
GTTACATACGGCAATAGTGCCATCTGGCGGGCTTTTTTAACTGCCTGCGACACCTTACGCTGGAACTTTAAAGAGTTTCCGGTAATGCGGCGCGGCAATAATTTACCCTGCTCATTTAAAAATTTCTTCAGGAACTCCGCGTCTTTGTAGTCAACATACCTAATGCCCAATTTCTTGAAGCGGCAGTATTTCTTCCTTGGCTTTTCGGCCTTGATCGCGGTCAGATACTTAATCTCGTTTGCTTTTGCCATGATTTAAGCCTCCACTTTTTCGGTTCCTGATGGTACGCCACTTTTCTTTCTTTCATTGTACACGACGGCGTATTTGTCGAGTGCGGTGAACATGTGACGCATTACATTGTCGTCACGCAGAAGCTGGATCTTCAGCTTCTCATTGAAGTCGGTTGGCGCCTTGTATTCCATTACCCAATAAAGACCAGTGGTCTTCTTGGCTATCGGATACGCCAGTGATTTTAATCCCCATGGCTTTTCATTTACCACTGAGCCACCGTTTTCGGTAACCAAAGAAGCAAATTTTTTCTGAGCGGCTTTGTAATCGTCGTCAGAAAGCACCGGGGTAAAAATCACCATCAATTCGTAGTTCTGCATTACCCTTTGTTTTGTTATTAAATAATTTTTTAGAAACGGGCAGCGAAGGTATGGTAATTATAATTTATTTCAAAGGACGGCCCAAACATTATGATTCTCCTCATTGCCTCCTCAATGCCTCCTCAATGCTTCCTCAATGCCTCCTCGGCTGCCGAGGAGGCATTGAGGAAGCATAAGGGTTGAAACGAGGCCGCATCTCCTTAAATTTGCAAAAAAATCAAGCACATGCAACGCGGATCAATAAGGGTACAAACCGAAAACATCTTTCCTATTATTAAAAAATTCCTCTACAGCGATCATGAGATTTTTATTAGAGAATTGATTAGCAACGCAGTAGATGCAACGCGTAAACTTAAAACACTTTCATCGATCGGTGATGCAAAAGGCGAATTGGGCCAGCTCGACATCGAAATAAAGCTCGATAAAGAAGCCAAAACCATCACGATCTCCGATAAAGGCATCGGTATGACTGCCGAAGAAGTCGACAAATACATCAACCAGGTGGCTTTCTCGGGCGCCGAGGAATTCCTGAAAAAATACAAGGGCCAGGCAGATGCCAATATCATCGGGCACTTCGGTCTCGGTTTCTACTCCTCATTTATGGTGAGCGAAAAAGTAGAGATCATCACTAAAAGCTATAAAGATGGCGCACAGGCAGTAAGATGGGAATGTGACGGCAGCCCGGAATACTCACTGGAAGAAACAAGTAAAGAAAACCGCGGAACAGATATCGTTCTTCATGTCAACGAAGAAAGCCAGGAGTTTTTAGATGAATCAAGAATCAAAAACATCCTTGATAAATTCTGTAAATTTCTTCCGATACCGGTAATGTTCCAGGGCGAACAAATAAATACTACCGATCCGATATGGGTAAAAAAACCTTCTGAGCTAACACCCGAAAATTACCAGGAGTTCTACAAAAAATTATATCCTTTCGGAGAAACACCTTTATTCTGGATTCATCTCAACGTTGATTATCCATTTAATTTAACCGGTGTTCTGTATTTCCCGAAAATTAAGCAGAGCTACGAAATACAAAAAGATAAAATTCAGCTATACAGCAACCAGGTATTTGTTACTGATGAAGTAAAGGATATTGTTCCTGAATTTTTAATGTTGCTTCATGGTGTTATCGACAGTCCTGATATTCCTCTAAACGTGAGCCGCAGTTATTTGCAGGGTGATCCTAATGTAAAAAAGATCAACAATCATATTACTAAAAAAGTAGCCGATAAATTAGAAGAAATATTTAATAAAGAAAGAAAGGAGTTTGAAGATAAATGGGAGAGCCTGGGATTATTTGTGAAATATGGAATGATGACCGACGATAAATTCCTGGAGAAAGCAAATAAATTCCATTTAATGGAAGATGTTGATGGTGGCAAATTCTATACACTGGAAGAATACCGTACCGCAACAGAAGCCATTCAAAAAAATAAGGAAGGAAAGCTTGTAATTCTTTATTCAACTAATACTGTTCAGCAGGATGGTTATATTAAAGCTGCACAGAAACAGGGATATAAAGTGGTGAAGCTCGAAACAATGGTTGATGCTGCATTTATTAACCAGATGGAAATGAAATGGGAAAATGTTCATTTTGTAAGAGTTGATGCTGATATCGTTGATAATTTAATTGACAAATCTGATGCTGTTGAAAGCTTATTAAGTAAAGAGCAGGAAGAGAAACTAAAACAATTGTTTACGTTTAATATTTCCCAGTTGAATATGACGGTTGAAGTGAAAGGATTAAGTACGGAAGCACCTCCTGTTGTAGCAACGAGGCCCGAGTTCATGAGAAGAATGAAGGATATGTCGGCAATGAGTGGGCCAATGGGAAGTTTTTATGCAAATATGCCCGACGAGGTAACGCTTACTGTTAATGGTAATCATCCTATTTATCAGAATATATTAAAAGAAGATGCACCTAAGCAGGAGAAATTAGTACGCAACCTGGGAGACCTTGCATTATTATCACAAGGGTTATTAAAAGGCAGCGATCTTACGGGCTTTATTAATAGAAGCATCGAATTAATGGAAGGAACGCCGAAAGATAAAATTATACTGGAGGCGTAGAAATCCTCCTGTAGTCTTCTTTGGATGTAATTCACGAAGCCTCCCTTTTTCAAAGAGGGAGTGTAAGATTTCGGGTTAAGCCGGGTAGTTTATGCTTTTGTGTCAACTGAATTCCTGACATCAATAACCCGAAGCTGTAAAGATTTATGATCATTCCATTCGTTTTCTTCGAGGGTAAAAACAATATCAACAGGTTTTTGTTCTTCGAGAATATGAAATTTAGAAACCATATTAAATCCTATTCCGCTAAAGGTGACATTATCGCGCGTGATAGAAAATTTAATATGGTTTTCTTTTACAATTTTAGAATGACCTGTGTCGCGAACATTTCGGACAATAAATAAAGGTTTAACATTTGTGGGACCAAAAGGTTCCATCTGCCTGATGATATTATAAAAAGTTGGAGTGAGATCTTTTAATTCAACTTCCGCATCAATAATTATTTCGGGTGTTAATAAATCTTCTGTGATAGAAGAAGAAACAACCTGCTCGAATCTGTCGCGAAAAGCGGTAACATTTTCATTGCTTAAAGTCATACCAGCGGCATAAAAATGTCCGCCATAACCTATTAACAGATCCCTGCATTGATGAATGGCTTCATATACATTAAATCCTGCCACACTTCTTGCGGAGCCTGCTACATAGTCACCGGATTGTGTAAGTACAATTGTGGGGCGGTAAAAATGATCGATCAGCCTCGATGCAACAATCCCAACAACTCCTTTGTGCCAGTGTGATTGAAAAACTACAGTGGATTTTTTCCCTGCCCAGTCGGTATTTTCATTAATTAATTTTAATGCTTCAACCGTAATTGAAGCATCCGCCTCTTTTCTGTCCGAATTATCACTGTGCAGCATTTCTGCATAATGCAATGCCTGGCGGTAGTCATCCGAAATAAACATTTGCACGGCTTTTCTTGCATCATCCATTCTTCCTGCAGCATTTACACGCGGGGCTATCATAAATACCAGGCTGCTGATCAGCATTTCTTTCTTAACCCCGCTTAATTGCATTAGCGCTTTAATGCCGGGGTTAGGATCTGTATTTGCTTTTTTTAATCCATAATAAGCAAGTACCCTGTTTTCATCAACCATGGTTACAATATCCGCAGCAATTGCTGTAGCCACCAGGTCGAGATATTTGTAAGCAGAATTTTCGGGCAGCCCCAGCCTGGTACTTAATGCACATATTAATTTGAAGCCAACTCCGCAGCCACAAAGGTCATCGAAGGGGTAATTGCAGTCTTTCTGCTTTGGGTTTAATATTGCTATAGCAGGAGGAAGAATATCATCTGGCATGTGATGATCACATACAATAAAATCAATGCACAGGTTGCGCGCATATTCGATTAATTCAACCGATTTAATTCCGCAATCGAGAGAAATAACTAATGAATAATTTTCTTTGTAAGCAAATTCGATTCCTGATTTTGAGACACCGTATCCTTCGCGGTAGCGGTGGGGGATATAAAAATCCACATTTGCCGGAGTATATATTTCATGAAGAAATTTTGTCATGCACGCCACCGAAGTGGTGCCATCAACATCATAGTCGCCGAATACCAGTATTTTTTCATTATTCTCGAAAGCCTGTAATATCCGATTCACGGCTTTATCCATATCCTTCATCAGGTATGGATCGTAAAGGGAACTTAATGATGGCCGGAAAAATGCTTTTGCTGCTTCGTAGGTGGAAATATTTCGTTGTGCCAGAATTTTACATAATACCGGGTTTATTTTTAATGACTGATGCAATTGGTTGCATATATCAGTATCTGCCTGTAATATTTTCCATCTCTTTGTCATTAGTGTTTTCTGTCGGTAGTAAATCTTACCAGTTCTTCCAGCGCCTGTTTTATTTCATTGTTATCAAAAGAATCGAGCATTAATAATGCTTCATCTCTGTATCTGATCATTTTTTCATTTGCATATTCAATTCCGCCTGCCGCTTTCACTTCATCAATTATGTGCCTTACTTTATCGGCGTCCTTATTTTTATTTTTAATAATATAGATGAGTTCCCTTTTAGTACTGCGGGTTGCATTATTAAGTGTATAGATCAGTGGAAGTGTCAGTTTCTTTTCTTTAATATCATTTCCTGTTGGTTTGCCTACGTTATCATTTCCATAATCGAAAAGGTCGTCTTTTATTTGAAAAGCCATTCCTGTTTTTTCACCGAACACGCGCAGTTTTTCAGCGGTGGCTTCGTCGTGTGATGTAGAATAAGCGCCGGCGGAACACGCGGAGGCCAGGAGAGATGCTGTTTTATTCCTGATGATCTCGAAGTAAACATTTTCATCAAGATTGAGAGAACGTGATTTTTCTATCTGTAATAATTCCCCTTCACTCATTAATCTTACTGCTTGTGATAATAGCTGGAGAATGCGAAAATCGTTATGATCAAGAGAAAGCAATAACCCTTTGGCCAGCAAATAATCGCCCACCAGCACAGATATTTTTGTTTTCCAAAGAGCGTAGGTTGAGAAAAATCCACGGCGTTCGAGCGATTCGTCTACTACATCATCGTGTACAAGCGTTGCGGTGTGCAGTAATTCAACAAGGGAGGCAGCGCGGTAGGTTGATTCGTTAACAGGCCCGCATAACCTGGCTGAGAGTAGCACAAACATTGGTCTGAGCTGCTTGCCTTTACGGTTAACAATAAAACGCATAATCCTGTCGAGCAAAGGAACCTGGCTCTTTACCGCTTCGCGGAATTCTTTTTCGAAAATCTTGAGCTCGTCTTTGAGTAGTGCTTCTGCTAGTTTCATTTAAGGAGAAAAGGGAGCAAATTACTGATTTGAAATTTAATCACACTGATCAACTCTCACCCGCAGGTATAAGTGCAATCGGTGCCTGCAGGATCTTTGTAAGTTAGGCAAAATGTAACTCGTTTTTAGAAATGAAGCGCCCTTTTCGATTGATTGACTTTTAGTTATGCCGATATTCTGTGCTAAAAAAATTTGCTAATTGACTTTCAATTAATACTTTTGTTTGAGTTTCGACTAAGTGTAATTTCTTAATATTCATATAAACCTCAATTATGGTAATCAAAACGTACGTGAAACTTGTTGCACTGCTATGTGTGGTAAGTACAGCGTCTTTCGCGCAAGGTGGTAAGGATTACGATCCTGCCGACTCTTCCGTTGTTCCCTCTAAAAGGCTTCCACAGCACACAGAATTTATGGCTAATAATTATGCGTTTCCTGCTAAACCGCGCAATCAATGGGAACTAGGCGTTAAGGTGGGTGCGTTTGCTGTCGCCGGTGATGTTCGTACAGTTTTCCCCGGGTTCGGCGCAGGATTGCATGTTCGTAAGGCTTTAGGTTATGTGTTCTCGATTAGGGGCGAAGCTGGTTGGGGCCAGGGGAAAGGGTTGAATTATACAAAATCAACTACCTATCGTTATAATGAAGCATGGGCTCCTTATTTCGACATTGCAAATGGTGTGAACCAGGCACCGGTTATTTATAATTACAAGACAAATGTGTACGACTTCAGCCTTCAGGGAGTTGTTACCTTAAATAATATCAGGTTTCACCGCGCAAAAACTGCATTTAATATTTATGGATTTGCAGGTATTGGCGGTATGATACATGATACCAGAATAGATGCCCTTGATAGTGATGGAAGTCTCTACAATTTTGCTTCTATTCAGAGTGGAGGGTACAGTGATAGAAAGGAATTGAAAAAAGCAGTTAGAAACCTGCTGGATGGTAAATATGAAACCGAGGGGGAAAGTGATGACCTTCAGCCCAAATTATTCGGTGAGCCTTTCAGACCATTACTTGTGCTGGGTGCGGGAATGCAGTTCAAATTAAATAAAAAACTGAGCCTTTCCCTGGAAAACAAATTCGGCATTCCGATGAAGACTGATTTACTTGATGGTAGCCAGTGGCAATCAAACAGTGCTCTGGAACCTGCACATACAAGGGATTATGACACTTATAATTTTACTTCACTTGGTTTAAATATTGCACTTGGTGGAAAAGCTGTTGAACCTTTATGGTGGGTTAATCCGCTGGATTATGCCTATAACGAGCTTAACAGACCAAATCACATGAAACTTCCAAAACCAGTACTGGATGATTCAGATGGTGATGGGGTTACTGACCAGTTTGATAACGAACCTAATACTCCTGCTGGTTCACCTGTTGACTCTCACGGCGTTAGCCGTGATACCGACGGCGACGGTGTTCCTGACTCAAGAGATAAAGAATTGATTACGCCAACCCAGTGCCAGCCAGTTGATGCCGACGGTGTTGGTAAGTGCCCTCCTCCGGATTGCTGCAAAACAATTGATTCTTTGCTGCAGTATGGTATCCGCGGACGTTGTAACATAGGAGATCTTCCAAGTATTACATTTAGTGGAAGGAGCGTTTCACTAAATAATGACGCAAAAGCGCTTATTACAAGTGTGGCTTCTAAGATCCGTGATAATTCAGAGTGCAAGATCGCTGTGATCGGCTATTGCTCTTCAACCAAATCTGAACAGCAGTTAAGCTGGGACAGGGTTAACGCTGTTATCAATTACCTTGTTGAAAGAGAAGGTATTAGCGCCGACAGGTTCATATTCAAATATGGCCAGGAAGGCGGTGATTGCAACACAATTGACCTGAGAGATGGTACACAGGAAGAAGGTCCAACAACAGTTCCTGCCCCTCATCCGGGTTTAAGAAGGAGGTAAAATCCCCTGCCGCCCGCACCACTGCTAAAGCTTTAGCACGCGCGGTCGCGACTTCTCCTTTTTCAAAGGGGAGAGGGACTCCGGACTATATTAACAATTTTAAATCCCCGCAATGCGGGGATTTTTTATTATTTTCGCAGACTTTATGCGAATTCTTCTTTTTGCTTTTGTGGTAATGCTTACTGTTTCCTGCTCTAAATTTGCAAAGGTGCAAAAGAGCAATGATTATGATTATAAGCTCCGTATGGCAGAAAAGTATTATACTGAAAAAAAATACAATTACTCTCAGCAACTTTACCAGGAACTGTTCCCGATATTCAAGGGTGATCCGCGATTTGAGGACCTCTTCTATAAATATGCTTATTGTTCTTACTATTTAAAGGACTGGTTGCAGGCAGAAAGCCTGTTTAAACAGTTTACTGAAGTATTTCCTTCAAGCCCCAGGGCCGAAGAAATGGAATACATGAGAGCCTATACTTATTTCAGGCAATCACCAAAACAGGATCTCGACCAGAATAATACCTTAAAGGCTATTGGGTTGATGCAGACCTTCATCAACACCCATCCCGGTTCTGCTAAAAATGCAGAGGCCAATGATATTATTGATAAATTAAGAGAAAAATTAGAGGCAAAAGATTATAAGAGCGCGGAACTATACTATAATATGGGCCATTACCGGGCAGCAGCAATAGCCTATACAAGTTTAATAAACAGTTTTCCCGATACTAAAAAAGGCGATGAATATAAATTGCAGGCAATAAAATCTTATTATCTGTACGCCCAAAATAGTATTGATAGTAAAAAACTGGCACGTTACGAGACGGTAATCGATGAGGTGAATGATTTCACTGACAGGTTTCCCGACAGCCCTCTTCAAGCAGAAGCTGATCGTTACATGACATTATCTCAAAACAGCCTTAAACAAATACAAAATGAGCAGGTTAAGACGACAAATTAGCGCTAATACCGCCAGCGTTGCTGAAACAAAAGATCTGAATGTTATCAAGGGTAAAACCGGCAATGTGTACGAGTCAATCGCTATTATTGCTAAAAGGGCTAACCAGATCAATATTACTGTAAAAGAAGAATTGCACAGCAAGCTCGAAGAGTTTGCAAGTCATACCGATAGTTTGGAAGAAATCCATGAGAACAAAGAGCAGATTGAAATTTCGAGGGCTTACGAAAGGATGCCTAATCCGGCTCTTCTTGCTACCCAGGAATTCCTTGATGACAAGATTTATTATCGTAAGAACGAAGACGATCTTTTCAGCTAAGGTTTGCCCCGGGGCAAATATTAGCAAAACTAAATAATACTGAATTCCGCCCCATAAGGGCGGTTTACTTTTTAAATCGTTTTTTGTCCGAATTATTATAAATAAGAACACATCTCCTCTCTTTGGAAAAGGGGTCCTGGAATTATACATACAAAGAAATTGCAGGGGGATTTCCTATCTTTATCCTGATGTTTAAAGGGAAAAAAATTCTGTTAGGCGTTACCGGCAGTATTGCCGCTTATAAAGCGGCCCTCATCACAAGATTGCTTGTGAAAGAAGGCGCTGAAGTAAAAATAGTGATGACAACAGCGGCTAAAGATTTTGTGACCCCGCTTACCCTTTCCACTCTCTCAAAAAACAATGTAATTACCGATCTGTTTACTGAGGCCTCATGGTCGAACCATGTAATGCTTGGAAGGTGGGCCGACCTGATGCTGATTGCTCCTTTAAGCTGTAATACATTATCAAAGATGGCCACAGGCCTATGCGATAATATGTTGATGGCTACTTATCTTTCTGCTACATGCCCGGTTGTGGTTGCTCCTGCAATGGATGAGGATATGTGGAAGCACCCAACAACAAAAGTCAATCTTGAGAAACTACAGGAATATGGCAATACAATTATCCCTGTCGAAAAGGGTGAGTTAGCGAGTGGGTTGGTTGGTGAAGGAAGAATGGCTGAACCTGAAAGTATTCTGAAGTTTATTAATGCGAATTTTTTTTTAACGAAAGATCTTGAAGGCAAAAAAGTATTGGTAACTGCTGGTCCTACTTACGAGCCACTCGATCCTGTACGTTTTATAGGGAACCATTCATCCGGAAAAATGGGAATTGCCATTTGCGAAGAACTGGCAAAAAGAGGTGCTGCGGTAGAACTGGTGCTGGGTCCCTCCGCAAAAAAAATAAAGCATAATGCTATTCGGATCCACCATGTAGAAACAGCAGAGCAAATGTATCAGGTATGTATTAAAGAATTCAGCGATGCTGATATTGCGATTATGTCGGCAGCTGTGGCTGATTATACTCCCGCTGAAATTGCAAAAGAAAAAATTAAAAAGAACAGTGATACATTTAATATTGAACTTACGCGTACAAAAGATATTTTGAAGAGCCTGGGAGAAAAAAAATATAATGGTCAGTTGCTTGTTGGCTTTGCACTTGAAACGCAAAATGAAAAAGAATACGCACTCAATAAACTGGCATCGAAAAATGCTGATATGATAGTGTTGAACTCATTAAAGGATGAAGGGGCGGGCTTTGGTCATGATACTAATAAAATCACAATTTTTGAGAAAGGAGGCGAAGAAATAGCCTACGAACGTAAGCCAAAACAACAAGTAGCAAAAGATATCGTTGACAGAATAGTAAATATGTTGCATGGTTAAACAAATTATATTTATTGTTGCGGTTATAGTTGCGGCGCTCCCTGCCGGCAGCCAGGAGCTGCAGGCAAGACTTACTGTTAATGCCAGCCAGATCGGGTCCACTACCGACAAAAAAGTATTCCAGAATTTGCAGGCTGCTTTAAATACTTTTCTCAACAACAGGAAATGGACCGATGATCTTTTTCAGGCCAGTGAAAAGATCAATTGTAATTTCCTTCTTACTATTACCCAGGCTGATAATAATGTTTTTAAAGGAATACTTACCGTACAGGCGGCAAGACCAGTATATAACTCAACTTACGTTACCCCTTTAATTAATTTTCAGGATGAAGCGGTAACGTTTAAATATGTAGACTACCAGCCGATAGAATTTAATGAGAACAGAATATCGGGATCCGATGGTCTCGCTTCAAATCTTACTGCTTCACTTGCATTTTACGTGTATATAATTCTGGGCCTTGATTATGATTCATTTTCTTTAAGAGGTGGCGATCCATATTTTCAGAAAGCACAGAATATTGTAAGCAATGCCCCCGACGGGAGGGAAATTGCAGGGTGGCGTGCTTTTGATGGACAGCGTAACCGATACTGGCTGATGGAGAATCTTACCAATAATAAATATGCGCTGATACATGAAGCGATGTATAATTATTACCGCCTGGGATTAGATAATATGTATGATAAAGAACCGGAAGCAAGAGTGGCGATATTAGACGCCATCACACAATTTAATACGGTGAACAATGATCAGCAGAACTCGATGATCGTTCCTTTTTTCTTTCAGGGTAAATCCGCTGAGATCATCAGGATATTTAAGAAATCACCACCCGATCAGAAACAAAAGATACAGGAGATGATGTCGAGGCTTGATATTACAAATGCTAATCTTTACAAACAGGAGTTGAAATGAGAAGATGGTTAGCTGTTTGTACCGTTTGTTTTTTTGCTGCGTGTACAGATAATACCAAAGTGCCGAAAGATCTTATTCAGAAAGATAAAATGCAGAAGGTGTTGTGGGATATGCTACAGGCAGATAGATTTGCCATTGATTTTTTACCCAAGCCTGGTGACACAACCTATAACGAAAGGGAAGTGTTAAAAGTTTATCAGAAAGTATTTAATGTACATGGCATTACCCGCGATGATTTTTTAAAGAGCTATGCATTTTATTTAAATCATCCGGATATTACAAAGGTTCTTTATGATTCAATTTCAGTTCAGGCTGAAAGGAGGCGGGCCGAAGCGTATAGACCTAAACCACAAACTGACTCATTAAAAAAAGATTCTCTGAGAAGGGCCTTAATTATTGATACATCAGGAAAAAGCAAACTGGATTCAATTAGAGAAAAGTTTCGAAAAAAATAATTGCTTACTGTATGAACAAAGTTTTTACCTCTGCCGATGATGCTATAAAAGATATTTCCGATAATTCGGTGATTATGCTCGGTGGATTCGGATTGTGCGGCATCCCTGAAAATTGTATTAATGCATTGGTTAAATCAGGAGTTAAGAATTTAACCTGTATCAGTAATAATGCAGGTGTTGATGAATTCGGGCTTGGATTATTATTAAAAACCAGGCAGGTTAAAAAGATGATGAGTTCTTATGTGGGGGAGAATGCAGAATTTGAGCGGCAATTGTTAAGTGGGGAACTGGAAGTTGATTTGATTCCGCAGGGAACATTAGTTACCCGTATTCAAATGGCTGGTATGGGGATCCCTGCATTTTTTACTCCGGCGGGATATGGAACTGAAATTGCTGAAGGGAAAGAAGTAAGGGAGTTTGAAGGGAAAAAATATTTAATGGAAATGGCGCTGCATGCCGATTTTGCTGTTGTAAAAGCATGGAAAGGAGATCGTTTTGGCAATCTTGTTTTTAGGAAAACCACGCGTAATTTTTCTACTTCCATGGCGAAGGCCGGAAATATAACTATTGCTGAAGTTGAACATTTAGTTGAACCGGGCGAGTTGGATCCTGATCATATTCATGTACCTGGTATTTATGTACACAGGATATTTGAAGGGAAGGATTATGAAAAAAGAATTGAACGTAAAACCGTTCGTGAGTCGAATTAATTTATTTACCTACTGATATTTTTTATGCCACTTGATAAATTTGGAATTGCAAAACGTATTGCGCGCGATCTTAAAAACGGGATGTACGTAAATCTGGGAATCGGGATCCCTACATTGGTTGCCAATTATATTCCTGTTGGAATGTCGATAATGATGCAATCTGAAAACGGGATGCTTGGAATGGGTGAATACCCACGTGAAGAGGAAATTGACGCTGATTTAATAAATGCAGGCAAAGAAACCGTTACTATTATTCCCGGCGGCTCTTTTTTCGACAGTTCAGAAAGTTTTGGAATGATAAGAGCGGGTAAGGTTGACCTGACGGTGCTGGGTGCCATGGAGGTTTCTGAAAACGGCGATATTGCTAACTGGAAGATCCCGGGCAAGATGGTAAAAGGCATGGGCGGCGCAATGGATCTTGTTGCCAGTGCGAGAAATATTATCGTGGCAATGATGCATACCAATCCTAAGGGAGAAAGTAAGATACTTTCCAGGTGTTCGCTGCCACTTACCGGGGTAGGCTGTGTAAAGCGCGTTGTGACCGAACTGGCTGTAATGGATATTTTACCTTCTGGTGGATTTAAACTGCTGGAAAGAGCCCCTGGTGTGCCTGTAGAGGAAATTAAATCCAAAACAGCAGGGAAATTAATAATAGAAGGAGAGATCCCTGAAATGCTGGTTTAATCTATCAGGTTGTTTTTTACAGCGAAGAAAACCAGGCCCGCTGTGTTCTTTGCTCCAAATCTTTCCATCAGTCTATCTTTTATTGCTTCAACGGTTCTTGGACTGACCTCCAGTTTCTGTGCAATTTCATGCGCCGTAAATTCCATGCAGATATATTTTACCACGTCACGTTCCCGTTCGCTTAGGGTTATTTCGCTGGTAATGGTTGGAGCCACCTTTTGCCGGGAATGGGACTTTTTAAGCAATATCCTGTTAACAAAATTATTAAGATAATAGCCTTTCGACATCACTTCCATGATGGCTTTTTTTATTTCAGAGGGGTCGGCGCTTTTTAAGAGGTAGCCATTTGCGCCTATTTCCATCATATGACTCACAAATCTTTCATCCTCATACATAGTAAGTGCTATGATATGAATGTTAGGATATTGTTTGGCAACGACTTTTGTTGTTTCTATGCCGTCTTTCTGTGGCATGCGCAGATCCATAAGAATAACGTCAGGTGATTCTGTAGCGGTAGGTAGATTATCCAGTAATTCCTGCCCGTTCTCGGCTTCAAGAACGAATTTAATATTCGGGTAAGGCCTTAACGACAGGATCACCCCCTTTCGAAAAATCTTATGATCGTCTGCTATGGCAACTTTAATGGGACCCATAGTTTATTGATATTGGTCAATTTAAAATTAAGATCAGACCTCAATGTACATTTTTTCAAACTAATAAGTAACGGTACGTTCTTCTTTGATAGCCATCTCTTCAGTTTTGGGTACTTCGATAGTTACCTTATAATATGTTTGGGACATATCTTTTTCAAAGAATATACGTCCCTGCAATAATTTTAAACGGCTGGTAATATTTTTCAGTCCGAGGCCACCGCTGCTTTTATTCAATTTTTCGAAATCGGGCTGGGTGAGTCCTTTGCCATCATGATGCATTCTTATATACAGCTTTGAGCCACTATTGTTTTGTGTTAGATGTATAAAGCTTGAGTTGCTGTGTTTAAGGATATTATTGATGAGTTCCTGGATAACGCGGAATATGATTAACTCGTGGTCGGCGATAAGGCGTTCGCGGTAATCGTGAAAGCGGCAACTGGCGTTTAAACTTCCCGAGCCACTTATCTTTTGAAACAGGTCGTTTACGGCCGACTCCAGACCAAAGTTTTTAAGTGTTGGCGGCATCAGGCTATGTGAGATATTTCTTATAAGTTGAATGGTATCGTCGATGATCTGTTTTGCGTTATATATACTTTGAAGCTGTGATGTTCTGTCGAGGTTAACGAGGTTTTCGTTGAGATAGAGTCGGGCGGTGGCCAGGAGCGGACCTGCGTCGTCGTGCAGATCGGCTGCGATTCGCTGGCGTTCTTCTTCCTGGAAACGGATAGAGGCGTTCAATAAGGTTTTTTGTTGTTCATACTCCAGGCGTTGCAGCCTGAGCTGATAACGGATAACTTTTCGTTGATGAAAGATGATAAACACGATCATACCTATCGCAAGCACAAGCATTCCGATAGTTCCGAAGAACAGCATCAGCGAAATTTCACTACCGGGATTTGCGTTTAGGAGGGTCATGTGTTGAGTTCAGGAATGAATATATTAAGATTTATAGGGGTTATCAAACAAATCGTGCTCATAGTTGGATTGGAAGGGGTTTTCCAAGTTGTTATTGCTGTTTTTACTTTTCTTTATAGAAAACGCAATAGCGAACAAGATATTTTTGACTATGTTAGCAAATAGATTGATTTTCCAAAAATTATGACGAACGCTCTTATCCAATTCACTTGCTAAAATGAATAAAAATAACGTACCAGATAAATACACCATCAGCCCCGTAACAAACCAGAAATTTGCATCCTGGTAGATAAAGATTACCTGGGGTTTATTTAATTGATCAAAAAGAAAAAGGATGCAAAAACTGACAATAAAGATTGATTCAATTGAAGCAGAAATTGAATCGAAGCTAAAATAGCCAGTACTCAAAAAATAGATTATAACGAACAAGTAGAAGCCTAGTGTTGCAACTAGTATAGCAATGCGAAAAAATTTATTTTCAATAATCGAATATAAGAAATAAGCAAAAACTGTATACTCAACTATTGTGAATACGCTAAGGACATAATAGATAAGCTTTCTATCTTTAAAATTGTCAAGATTTAAAAGAATAGTATCATTGATAAAGCATACTATGACATAAAATAAAAGAACCCTTACCCATAAATCCTGATTTCGTTTTAGAAATAAGAAAAAAATGAGTAAGGGCAGTAAATGAGAATAATAGGTAATATATACTAACAGATTGTCGATTTATATTTTGGTTTGAGTTCCAAATATATAAAACAACTATTAGTTATAAAATATTGTCCTCTAATTAGTCAATTGACCAACTCCAGTCATCAGCGTTTCCGCCGCCGCCGGGACCATCGCCAGTCTTGATGCGATCTGCAACAATACCTTTGTAAGACTCAAGATCACCTTCGTTATTTACGCAAGTGTACTCAAGGATAGCTTTTCCTTCGTTGTTCAATCCTACATAAACAAGGGTTTTCTGCCCTAATTCGTTGTAAGCATTGTAGAATCTGATACCTGCACAAGTAGGCTGAGCAAGAATCTGATCGATAATGTTTCTGCCGACTTCGTAGAAGAAAACGTCGTTCTGATTAGCAGATTGATAGTCATTAACCATCTGTTTGCCAAGCTCAAGACCGATTTCCTCTCCAATTGCTACTACTGGTTTTGCCAGGGTTTGATTTTTAACCATAATTAGAAGTTTTTAGAGGTGGTGAATGTTAGTTTGAATGTTAAAAAAGCTGCAAAAAAAAAACATGGCCAATAGGTGTTTCCTTTAGTAAAAGGGTTAATTTGCCTGTAAAACCCTGCTGTAGTGCATTTCAGGGAATTATACCAGGGGCCTTTACTATGAAAAAAGAGAAAAACCCCTAATGAATGATCGTATTTTTACTATAGTATGTTTCGGTTCGAATGGGGGTAATTTTTCTATTTAATAGTACTTATCCACCTTTTTGGCAAAATTGTGAATAAGTATAAACACTTATAACCCATTTATTTTCAAACCCCAGCTCTTATGAGTTCAGAATTGGTAATTAAGGTTTCGATAGCTGATGACCACAAAATTTTTCGCGACGGGATTAGGATGGCTCTAAAAGACAAAGAATATCTCCGGATACTCTGGGAGGCCGAAAATGGCAAGGATCTGATGCACAAGATGCAACTTAAAAAGCCGGATGTATTATTAATGGATATACGTATGCCTGAAATGGATGGCGTAAATGCCATTGCTATACTCAGAAAAGAATATGATGATGTAAGAATCATCGTTCTAACAATGTATGACGACCAGGAGATGATCACCAAAATGATGGAAATGGGCGCCAACGCCTATCTCACCAAAACATCTGATCCGGAAGAGATTTACCAGGCTATTCTTAGTTGCATGAACGAAGATTTTTACTTTAATGACCTGGTTAATAAAGCTGTGCTTTCGAAATTGCAGACCAAAAGGCAGGTTCGACAGTTTTATCCCAACCCGGTAAAGTTTTCCGAAAAAGAGGTACGAATACTTAAACTGCTTGCTGAAGATAAAACCACAGAAGAGATTTCTAAAGAGGTTTTTCTTAGTCCCAGAACAGTTGAAACGATCAGGCAGAATATGAAAACAAAAGTTGGTGCTAAAACAATTGCGGGCCTGATAATGTATGGCATGCGTAATAAGATCATTGATTAAATAGAGACAATTCCATTGCGTATAGCATACATGGCTAATCCTACTCGACTTTTAACTTCCAGCTTATCAAAAAGACTATCTCTTATTGAGTCTGCCGCCCTTGGATTGTTCAATTGCATTTCCTTCGCTATTCCTTTATAGGTTAAATCGGAGCAGACAAGTTTAAGGAAAACCACTTCCTTATCTGAAAGAATAGGGTTCATACGCATAGCATGGGTATCGTTTTTCTGAAACATATTTATAAGTTTCGAAGTTGTGCTATTACTATGATAATATCCTGTATGCATAACTGCTTTAATTGCGAATTTGAGTTCTATGGGGCTTGAATCTTTTCTGAGAAATCCTCTGACCCCTGCATGTAATAATTGAATCATACTTGTTTCCGATGAATACATGGAAAGCATCAATACGCATATGTCCGGATAATTGTTGGTTAATCTTAAAGCGGTTTCTTTTCCTCCGATTCCTGGCATATTAAGATCAAGCAGAACTATATTAGGAATAATGCCGGCGTCAATTACACTGAGGAGTTCCTCGCCGGTTGAGGCTTCAATTATTACTTTGCAACCTTCGAAGCTATTGACGAGATTAGCTATCCCGGTACGTATTAATACGTGGTCGTCAACAAGAGCTACTTTGCAGTCAGTTATTTCTAAGTTCATATTTATATTTTATTTGTTAGTAATGGAACAATAATCTTTAAGGTTGTTCCGGTGTTTTTTTGACTAACTATTTCTGATTTTCCTTCCAGTATTTTTGTTCTGTGCTCAATGTTTCTTAACCCTGTACTCCGTGTTTTCCTGGAAGAATATTTTGCAGAAAGATCAAATCCGATTCCGTTGTCTGCTATTTTTATTTTAAGCATATCTGCTTTATAATCCAGGTGCAGAGTAATAGTATCTGCTCTGGAATGTTTAATAATATTGTTTAAGCCTTCCTGTATAATTCTGAAGATTACCAGTTCTTTTTCGGCCTCCAGATATATAATATTCCCTGTAGCTTCATAATTGATTGTATATAGGCTGGTGCTTTTTATGATATCCAGTTCGTCTTCAATAGCATGGAGCAGCCCGTTGTCTTTAATAAGATCGGTACTAAGGCTCTTGGAGATATTGCTTAATTTTTGAATAGCTTCTCCAATGAGTGCAATTGAACTATCTATCCTGTCTTCGAGCTTCATAGGCCCAGGATAGGTAAGAGTGGTTAAATTGAGCTTACAAAGCGTTAAGCTCGAAGAAATGTTATCGTGTATTTCTCGTGATATTCGCTGCATTGTTTGTTCTTGTATTTCAAGCTGGGATTCAAGTATATTTTTTTTGTGGATTGATTTTATATCTTCAATATTTTTACTAAATGATTGTTGTCTTTTTTGAAATAAAAAAAGGATAGAAAGGATAAAAATCCCCAGTAAAAAAAACAATATAGTTGTATAAACTATAAACGCTATTGTTGAATCTGGCATTTAATGGCATTTATAAATGAAATGAAAAGAACGGAGTATCCCATAAATGTTATTGTGTACGCTCGCGTAATAATCCGTTCGCTTAAATAAATATAGCTATCCTGTAGTGATATGGGGAATAACAATAGTGAAAGAATGAATATTCCAGAGATACTCCAAAATATTGGCTTTTCATTTGTTGGTGATTTTACATATTTAAAAAACTCGAAGTAATAAAATAAGCACGCGATGATTAATAAAAAACTTTCTATTCCGAGAAAATTTATTATCGGGCCATCTGATATGTGGTTAAAAATTAGCCAGTTCGAAATGATTAGAATTGCTAAAATTGAGGAAATTGTTAGTAGAATATTTTTAGCAATATTTGTTTTAAGGGATTGTGCTATGTAATTATAAAAAAAGACAAATTCGATTAATGCCAAAACCTTCACTGAATCATTTAGGAATTGCTCTAGGTTATATTTTTCAAAAATATTTATATAAAATCCGAACAGAGATTGGGCCAATGTAAAAAAGGAGTAAATCAATAATAATCGAAGGTTTTTGATTTTTTTAAGATGGATAATTGATGTTAATATGAAAATGAGGTTTAATATCAATTGAATACTCGTGGTATAATAAAATTTTGACAAATATTCTGGCATAGGCAGGTGTTTAGGGGGTAAAAAACTTTAAAGTGCCAAATTATAAAGAACATTCCTTTAATTATCCCGTATTTTTACGGTTTTTTTAGGTGAAAAAACGGTAAAAAGTGCGGAAAACGCGATTTTGTGCTTAATAAGCGATCTTTTAAGCGGAAAACACTACTTCGAAGAAACAATGATCTTACACCTGTCATTGATCCCTTCAAAACCTGCTCCCGGAGTTGTCGTATAGACAGATCATATCAAATATAGCCTGATGGGCAAAATGCTGGTTTTTACCGCAAAACACATACAAGTAGCATTTTATTTCATTCTTAACCCATATTAAAACGGTTAAAGAGAATAGTGTATAACGAATCCACTATGCAGCAGGCAATTGGTTTACAAGACGAAAAAGTAAATATCAGACCTGGGTAAAAAAGATGTACCGCTCGCATATAGCGGATATATAAGGAAGAAGAAAGCAGGAAAAACTGAAAACGCCCGCCGAAAAATTCCCGGCGGGCGCATAAAGGGTAGGAAATTCACAACCTGAAAAACGAAAACCCGTTATAGTTTGAATGCTGCGATTTCGTTATTAGATGATTTGTAGTAAAGAATTCCACCTAACTCATCCACCTCGTAAACCGGTTTCTTGTCTTTCAGCACAATTTCTCTTTCTTTCTGTCCATTGTCTTTATTCAATTTCGCTAAACCAACGCCATCATCAAGTTTGGTAAGAACAAATTGCGCGTTTTCAGTAGCGGCTGTTGCTTTAAAACGTTTATTCATTTCCTGGAAAGATGCCGAAGCGATCTGGGAGAATCCTTCCTGGTAGGCCTTCATCTGTTCGCCATAGGCATTCAACTGATTGCTTAAACCATAGGTGCCGTATCGGCCACCCTGGTATGCAGCGGCATTGGCCATAGCAGTAGAGGCAACGGCGAGCACACCGGTAGCAACTTTTATAAACCCGCTTTGTCCAGGCGATTTCATGTAAGTATGAAATTTCGAAGAACCATCAAATCCTAACATCATCAGGTTCTGGCTCGAGCTCAACAACAGTCCGCCATTACGAACTTCAAAGGCTGTTGGCGCTTCCTTCTCTTCAAATTTAATCTTGGCAAAACTTTTAACATCACCGCTATTTTCGTCGATCGCCACTACTTCGTTACCTGTAGAAATCAGGTAGCGATGATTTTCTTTGTCGTAAGTACTGGCTACTGAAGATGCTTTTTTATATTTTATCGCCTTATTCCAGATCGATTCACCAGTTTTGAGATCAATAATATTGGCATCGGTATCGGTAATATAGATAAGCCCCTTTGGCGTGGAAGCCATAGTATGAATATTTTCGCCGGTAGCCAGTGGTTTGCGGAAAAGCGAGCTACCATCAAATGCAATCTTATTAATTCCCCCTTCCTGGATACCAAACAAAATGCCGTCTTCCATGATATAGAAATGCTGAACATAACCTTTGGTTTTCGGTGCCTTTTCCCATAAATCGGATCCATCGGCTGCACTTAGAAATGCAATCTTCGACTCAGAAGCGCCGGATGCTAATTTAGCTATGCCTTTTTTCCCGGAGTTATCTACATCACTCACTACCGCCAGCCCCTGGGGGAGAATTTCAAAACGGCTTACTTTTCCCCTGATTTTCCTTTCATTTTTCCATAATTCTTCACCGTTGATACCGAATTTATGGATGCGCGTATCGCCATTGGGCCGTTCCTCAAAACCATATATTTCCTTTCCTGATTTATCGGCGCTCATCCAGGTTACCTTGTCAACTTTTGCTTTCCAATCGATATTACCGGTTGATAAATTAATACCGAGCAGATTTTTAGTAGTTGGTACCAGTAGCTGCGATCCCATTAAAAGAGGAGTGCCTGAAACCATTGGAATAGCAGAGGCCATTCCAACTTTTTTCGGATCATTAAGTGCAAAAACGTATTGCTCCTTACCCGATTCGAGATCATAAACTCCTACAGCCACCGCACCACCAGCGGAAGCTTTATTGCTGCGCGTTCCACTTACCACCAGTTTATTCTGCGGAAGTATTACATTGAGCCCTGTAAGCGTTTTCCAGCCGTTGTCTTCTGTTGCAAATAGCTGCTTACCGGAAACAAAATCGATTACTGTTTTCTTTTGACTGAAGGCTCCACCCTGGTTCACAATAAGGTAAGGAGACGCAGGAACATATTCCAACTCTTCTTCTTTTACTTTCCCATAATCTTTAAACACAAAATGCGGCTTCGCTTCACCAGCCTTAATACCCGCAAGTCCACCACCTCCTACAACAATCAACACACCGGCTTCGGTGAGTTTCATCGACTCAATCTTGCCCCCCATGTCGTGGGCATAATCAGGTTTTTCGTTTTTTTGGGCAAACCCTGCATTTACAGAGAGCAGGACACTCATGAGAAGAACATTCCTCATAAAAAATTGAATTTTAAGGGGGTTAGGGGATAAAATAATAAACCGCGATAAAAATACAATTGAAGATTGTCTGAAACCATTCAGGAAAATGCGGATTTTTTTATCCGTATTTATACGGATGAACGCGAACCATTAGCAAAACCGGGCAGGCTGCCGAAACCTCATATTTTACAGCAGCTTTTTGCTGTATCCGTATCGGATAAGTCCAACAACGCTGTTGCTGCCTGTTTTGCGGAGAAGATTTTTGCGATGGGTTTCTACTGTACGATGGCTGATGAATAGATGACTGGCAATTTCCCTGCTGGTTAACTCTTTGGCCAGCAGTTGCAATACTTCTACTTCCCGGGTGGTAAGGGAAATGTTGGACTGGATATTTCGATGACTTTCAACAAGAGCATTGCTTACCTCCGGGCTCCAATAAGTTTGACCGCAGATCACAGCATCTATTGCGTCAAATAACTCCTCACGGGCATGTTTTTTCAATACATAACCGTTAACATCACTCATAAGCATTGTTCGAATATCTTCGGGATCATCAATCATGCTTAATACGATTATTTTCATAAGAGGAGCAATTTCACGAGCCTGTTTTACCAATTGCAAGCCATCCATACCGGGCATGCAGTAATCGGTAATCATCAGGTAAAAGCTTTCCTGCTTAAGTAATTGTAGCGCGGCGGCAGCGGTAGTGGCAGTGGCCTTAACACGCAGATGTTTTTTTTCGTGAATCACAGACTGCAGGCCGTCCAATAAAATTCCATGATCGTCGACCAATAAAATGTTCCTTATTGTCATAAGCTTCGTAAATGTACATCTATAAAATATTATCTTGCTATTCCCAAACCCCTCACTGTTAATTCATGCGCATTTTTGTTTTTTTGCTTTTATTATTGTCTCCGGTTTTCTCTGCTGCCCAAACCGACAGCTTGCGGAAAGATCCCCAACAACTTACAACATGGCTTCAATTAAGCTGGGACCTTCGATTTCAACATCCCGATTCTGCAAAATATTATGGTCGGGAGGCGCTGCGCCTGGCACGTGAACTACAGCACAGTATTAATGAAGCAGAAGCCCTACATAATATCGGTGTAATATACGAGGCACAGGGCGATTATGCTAACGCTCTCGATTATGCGAACCAGGCGCTGGCGCTTTATAAGTCGCTGGAAGAAAAAGCCGGCATAGCCAACTCCAGTAATAATATTGGTATCATCTACGATCAACTGGGAAACTTCACGCGGGCACTGGAATTTTATAAAGAAGCACACAATGGATATAAAGCACTCAACGATCCTGAGAAACAGGCGCTGGTTAGTGTGAACCTGGGAATACTGTTTAAAAGCCAGGGAGAATACAGGAAAGTGGTAGACTATTATCATGACGCATACGCTGTGTACAGGCAATTAAAAAGGCCGTTAGAAATCGCTTTTTGTGAAGCCAATCTGGGCTCGGTATATTATTACACGAAGCAATACGATAGTTGTCTGTATTATTCACTTAAAGCAGAAAAAGCATTTACCGAACAACATAACTGGCAATTCCTTCCCGTTGCGCAATTGAATGCGGGAATGGCTCATTTTAAGAATGGCAATACGGCGAGTGCACGAAAATATTATGAATTGGCGCTGGAAGGGCAACGCCGTTATGATAATCCCAAAGAGGTAGCTTTTGTACTTAACCAACTTGCGATTTTGTATGCCAGTGAAAAAAAATATCATAAATCCATAGAATTATTAGAGGAGTCAAAATCCATTGCTGCACCGATAGGTGCGTCGCCACAGGTAATGGAGGCTTCGAAGTTATTAAGCGAAAACTACGCCGCAATACATTCTTTCCACAAGGCCTGGCTAGAATCGAGCCAATATTCCATTCTAAGGGATTCACTGTTTGAAAAGGAAAAAATGAAGGCATTGGCCGAATACCAGACGCGGTATGAAACTGAAAAAAAAGAACAACAGATTACGTTACTACAGCAGGAAAGCGATATACAGAAATTGAAACTACGTCAACGAAACTATTTGTTGATGTCGTTGTTCCTTCTAATAGTATTGGGTGTGTTATTGGTTTATTTCCTGCTCGCCAAACGAAAAATGAAAGTGAGGGCTCAATTAAAAGAAGAGCGCCATCGCCAGCAGGAAGCTGCAACGCGTGCAGTGATGATGGCAGAAGAGAGGGAGAGAAGAAGAATAGCAGCCGATCTTCACGACGGTATTGGGCAAACGCTTTCTGCAGCGCTGATACATCTCGACAGATTACAAGATCAGCACAATGTTTATGCGGAAAACGGAAATGCCGCTCACAAAGCCTCATCACTAATCAAAAATGGGTACGATGAAATTCGAAGTCTCTCACATCGTATGATGCCACCAGCATTATTCAAAAGAGGACTATCGGTAGCTATAAAAGAACTGCTTGATAAAATTCCAAATGACAAACTAGACATATCGTTAACTATCGACGGGCTGGAAGAAAGGCTTACCGAAGAGGTGGAAACAATTTTGTACCGTATTATCCAGGAAGCAGTCCAAAATACAATAAAACATGCCGACGCAACTACATTAAGTATTCAATTGTACAGGGATCAGGATGGTATATACCTGAACATTGAAGACAATGGAAAAGGATTCGATATTGTTTCATTAAAGAATGCCGAAGGTATTGGCATGAAAAATATTCATTCGCGGGCCGCTTTATTAAATGGCTCTGTTGAAATATATTCTGATTCTTCAAAAGGCACCTTAATTGCGGTAGTTGTGCCCTGCAATTATTAATTAAATTGTACCTGTTCTTTCATTTTCGATAGTGACTTAAAAAGCTTAATTTCCCCGGTAAATTAATGAAATGGCTATAAAGTTCTTATTTGTTATAGTCCTGTTGTCTGTTCAGACATCCTCTGCGCAATCAATTAATAGAATTATTAATAAACGGGAAGTTAAAAGAATAGAGAAAACACTTGCGGCCGATGATATGCAGGGTCGAGGAATAAATACTCCAGGCATTGATAAAGCTGCCGCATTTATAGCCGAAGAATTTAAAAAAGCAGGACTTAAACCGGGCGCTGATAATTCTTATTTCCAGGAGTTCGGTCACGTTACCCCATCTTCTATTGAACAGAATGGTACGCCATTAAAAAATGTAGTTGGTATTTTGCCAGGTAAGTCGAAAGCCGGGGAAATGGTTGTTTTTTCAGCTCATTATGATCATTTAGGTATAGGCAAACCAACTGCTGAAGGTGATTCGATCTATAATGGCGCCAACGACGATGCTGCAGGAGTTACTGC
>CAYLVR010000035.1:0-24243 GCA_964387165.1 uncultured Chitinophagaceae bacterium
ATGTGTGGCCATTCCGGCAGGCATAGAACCTCCGTTTGTCGCTGATCTTGCCACTACCACTGCAGCTAATGGTAAGCTGGAAATATTACAGCGTAAAAGCCAGGAAGCCCCGACAGGCTGGATACAGGACAAATATGGTGAATCGAGCGTTGATCCTCATGAATTAAAAAACGGAGGGGCGTTATTGCCCTTGGGCGGAGATAAAGAGCATGGGAGTCATAAAGGCTATGCGTTAGGTGCCATAGTAGATATATTTTCAGCCATATTGAGCGGGGCCAATTACGGCCCCTGGGTTCCTCCATTTCCTGCGTTTATGCCCATGCCAGAGCAGATGCCGGGGAAGGGAATAGGTCATTTTTTGGGAGCCATGCGGATAGATGCTTTCCGTCCGGCCGATGAATTCAAGGAACATATGGATAACTGGATACAAAGATTCAGATCTGCTACTACAGTAGCAGGGCAGGAGCAAGTATTAATTCCTGGTGATCCGGAAAGAGAAATGGAAGCTGAACGTATCAGCCATGGAATACCTCTTTTGAAGCCTGTAATAGAGGATCTTCAGCATTTAAGCAGGAAATTTAATATTGAATTATAAATAGTGCAAAGTCTTAGTATTAATCTATCGCTGTTATCTTTGCCGTTCTAAATTTTTTTTAATGAAGATTATGAAATTTGGCGGCACTTCTGTGGGCCGGCCAGAAAGAATGCAGCAGGTGTCGGAACTGATCACCAGGCCAGGGGAACCTGTTATTACTGTATTAAGCGCATTAAGTGGAACAACCAACGCTCTCGTAACCATCGGCGATGCAATGGCTGCAGGCGACCGAAAGCAGGCTAAGGAAAAAATAGATGAGCTCGACGCTCACTACCAGAAATTCATCAAAGAATTATTTAAAAAGGACGAAACTTATAATAAAGCAAAAAATATTATTTCAGAACATTTTGAGTTTCTGAATATTATTCTCAAAATATCTTTCAGTGAAGCATTAAGTAAAGATATTCTTGCGCAAGGCGAATTGTTGTCAACAAAAATTTTCTCTGTATTCCTGGAAGAAAAAGGAGTAGAGCATGCATTGCTACCCGCATTGGAATTTATGAGTATCGATGCAAATGATGAACCGCAGGTGCCTGTAATTAAGTCTAAATTAAATACGTTATTAAAACAGCATAGCGGTAAAAAATTATTTATTACCCAGGGTTATATATGCCGCAACGCCAAAGGTGAGGTGGATAACCTCAAGCGCGGTGGAAGTGATTACACTGCATCACTGATCGCAGCAGCTATCGAAGCATCTGCTTGTGAAATATGGACTGATATCGATGGAATGCATAATAACGATCCGCGTATCGTTAAAAAAACGAAGCCAATTGAGCAGTTAAGTTTTGAAGAGGCAGCGGAACTGGCTTACTTTGGAGCGAAGATTTTACATCCAGCCTCTATCTGGCCCGCACAATTTTACAAGGTGCCAGTTAAATTGCTGAATACTATGGAACCATCTGCTGCCGGTACTTTAATTACCGGGGAAGCAGGTTCAGTAGGAGTTAAGGCTGTTGCCGGAAAGGATGGAATTATTTCTATCAATATAAAAAGCAGCCGTATGTTGCTGGCTTACGGATTCTTAAGAAAGATATTCGAGGTGTTTGAAAAATACCGGACATCGATAGATATGATCACTACATCCGAAGTGGCAGTGTCGGTGACAGTTGATAATAAAACCTTCCTGAAACAAATATTAAAGGAACTCGAACCGTTTGGAACCGTAAGTGTTGAACACGATCATAGCATTATTTCCGTTGTAGGTAATGAAATTGCGCAGACACCGGAGGTGTTAAAAAGATTGTTTGAATCTTTAATTACCATACCGATAAGAATGGTGAGCTATGGTGGCAGCAGGCACAATATTTCATTGCTTGTTTCGTCGGTCGATAAGATCCGTACGCTTCAACTATTAAATAAAGGTCTGTTTGGATTAGATTAGTTTTTCCTTTAAAAGGAGAAATTTAGCGACCGCTTGCGATAATTTCGTGAGTCAAAGTTTCGTCCGACGTCGTAGGCTTGGGTCGACGAATGTCAGCGAAGGCGCAGGCGAAACGGAGAATTATATTCTTAATTTATGCTTATAGCAATCGAGGCACAACGTTTATTCAGGCAACACAAGCACGGCATGGACGTTGTGGCCCTCGAATTGATAAAACAGCTGCAACAACTTGATAAACAGAATGAATATATCATTCTTGCGGCTAAGGGCCCGGATCAGAATTGTATCGCCGATACCTCTAATTTTAAAAAACAGATAATAAGCGGATTAACTTATGCGGACTGGGAACAATTTTCTCTCCCACGATTCCTGAAAAAAGCAAAACCAGATTTTGTTCACTGCACCGCGAATACTGCACCCCTGTTTTGTCCTGTTCCTTTAGTATTAACACTTCATGATATTATTTTTCTGGAAGAGATAAGTTTTAAAGGATCCGCGTATCAGAATTTTGGTAATATTTACAGGAGATATATTGGTCCGCGAATTATCCGGAATGCCAAAAAAATAATTACCGTTTCTGAATTTGAAAGAAACGTGATCGTCAATAAATGCAAAGATGCACGTGGAAAAATTGAAGTAGTATATAATGCGGTAGATAAAAGATTCAATACCGGGTATGCTGCTGAGGAAATAAAAGTTTTTCGTGATAAATACAATCTACCAGGAGAGTTTATTTTATTACTGGGAAATACTGCACCGAAAAAAAACACCCCAGGTGCTATTAAAGCGTACGGACATTACTGTAAAATATCAAAGCATCCATTGCCAATGGTGATAGCCGATTATCGTCAGCAAATCGCCGGTTCTAATATTATTTACCCGGGATATATTCCTGCATCAGAAATGCCGTTATTATATAATGCAGCCTCTGTTTTTTTATATCCTTCATTAAGAGAAAGTTTCGGGATGCCTGTACTTGAAGCAATGGCATGCGGTATTCCTGTAATCACTTCCAATACCAGTGCAATCCCGGAAATTGCGGGCGATGCCGCAATGCTTGTTGATCCGGCTGATCATATTTCTATTGCAGAATCAATAGAAAAAATAATTTCTTCTTATCAACTGGCTGATTCCTTAAAACAAAAAGGGCTGGCGCGGGCCAGCCAATTCAGTTGGGAAAATTCTGCAAAACAATTGCTTGATATATATAAGCTCTGACAGCTCTCGCCCCTAAAAAAAGGGGAACTTAGTGAGCAACGCGCAATATGTAAGATTGCAGGGCGACCTAAACCTAAATCACCAGCATTGCATCACCATAACTAAAGAACCTGTATTTATCCTTGATTGCTTTTTTATAAGCTTCCATGGTTAAATCATATCCTGCGAATGCACAAACCATAATTAACAAGCTGGTTTTAGGAAGATGCAGGTTAGTGATAAGTGCATCAGCTATATTAAAGTTATAAGGAGGGTGAATAAAGATATTCGTCCATCCTTCAGATGGTTTTAATAGTTTTTCTGCAGTATAGGAAGACTCGAGCGCTCTCATGGTTGTTGTGCCAATTGAACATATACGGTGATTCCCTTCGATCGCTTTATTTACGATTTTGCAGGCAGTTTCTTCAACCCTGTAATATTCAGCATCCATTTTATGTTTGCTAAGATCTTCTACTTCTATTGGTCTGAATGTGCCAAGACCAGTATGCAGGGTCACTTCAGAAAAACGAATGCCTTTAATTTCAAGGCGTTTAATTAGTTCTTTGCTGAAATGGAGGCCTGCAGTAGGGGCCGCAACGGCACCTTCGTGTTTTGCGTAAACAGTCTGGTATCTTTCCTTATCCTCTTCATCGGGCTTGCGCTTAATATATTTCGGGAGAGGAGTTTCACCAAGAATTTCCAGCATCTGGCGGAACTCTTCGTCGGTACCCTCCCAAAGGAAACGGATGGTACGTCCGCGTGAAGTGGTATTATCGATTACTTCTGCTACCAGCTCATCATTTTCACCAAAATATAGTTTGTTACCTACCCTGATCTTTCTTGCGGGATCAACGATCACATCCCACAAACGGTTAGGTTTATTGAGTTCGCGGAGCAGGAATACTTCGATTTTGGCACCTGTTTTTTCCTTGCGGCCGTACATACGGGCAGGAAAAACCTTGGTGTTATTCACCGTAAAAACATCCTTATCATCGAAATAGTCAATGATGTCACGGAAATGCTTGTTCTCGATATTGCCGGTGCGGCGGTCGATAACCATCATGCGTGCATCTTCTCGTTTTTTGGTAGGGTGCTGGGCAATAAGGTTGAGGGGAAGGTCGAATTTAAACTGGGATAACTTCATGTAAACGATGATTTTTTATTGCGTTACATGATATCTGACGGCACTGAAGTGGATAGACCGGAAATTCCGATACTAACCTGATCTTACGGCACCAGGTTGATATCATATATCATTTTTGCTTTCGAGCGTGCAAAAGTAGTTCTTTTTTGGCAGAATGGAGAATTTTTTTTAAAAGGCGACCAGCTATAAAAAAACAGGGTTTAACCCAGTGGCGTCAGGCAAATGTTTTTAGAGCATTAAAAAATAACATCAGCCTTATGCTACGAAGGACTTAATTAAAAGTTCGGTCAGTTATCAGCTTCTGTTAACTGATTGGGTGGCCTTAAAAAAAGGAATTGCATCCAGGAGTTTCCTGGTATATTCCGATTGGGGAGAATTATATACGTCTTCAGCAGAACCGATTTCTTCCATTTTTCCATTGTTCATTACCATGATGCGATCGCTGATACTACGGACCACAGAAAGATCGTGGGAAATAAAAATGCTGGTAAAGCCAAACTCTTTTTTGAGATCGTTTAATAAATCTAATACCTGTGCCTGTATGCTGACGTCCAGCGCTGATACAGACTCATCACAAATAATAAATTCAGGATTTAATATTAAGGCACGGGTAATTACGATTCGTTGTCTTTGTCCACCGGAAAATTCGTGAGGATAACGATTATAACAAGTGCTGTTTAATCCTGTTTTTTCTAATAAATTTATTACGCGCTCTTTTCTTTGTTTTGCGTTTAGTTGTGGCTCGTGAATTATTAAAGGTTCTTCTATTGCTGAGCCAATAGTAATGGATGGATTTAATGAAGAATAGGGATCCTGGAAAATGATCTGGATGTTTTTTCTGAACTTCTTTAATTCACGATCAGAGAGGGATACGAGGTCCTGTCCCTTGAAGTATATTTTTCCTGAGGTGGGTTGTATTAATCTTAATAGCGTGCGTCCTAATGTTGTTTTTCCACAACCTGATTCGCCTACTAATCCTAAGGTTTCACCTTTGTATATTTCGAAACTAATATTATCAACAGCTTTGATAAATGCGAGTGGTTTGCCAAAAAATGATTTTTGGGTAGGGTAAAGAACAGAAAGGTTTTCGACTTTTATTAAGGGGTGATGCGCAGTGCTTAGCGCCTCTTCCTCCTTTTCTGAAGTTTCGTCCGATGCCATAGGTTTTGGCCGTCGGCCATCGGCGGTTGAAGGGATAGGATGAGCGGCATGCGAAATATTTTTGTATGTTGAAATTAGCTTTTGGGTATAAGCTTTTGAGGGGGAATTAAATATTGAATAAGTATTTCCTTCTTCTATTAGTGTCCCTTTATTCATGATTATTACCCTGTCGGCGATTTCAGCAATAACCCCAAGATCATGGGTAATAAAGATTACGCCCATCTCTGTTTCAGATTGTAATTCTTTTATTAATTCTAAAACAGTTTTTTGTACAGTTACATCGAGAGCCGTAGTGGGTTCGTCGCAGATTAATAATGAAGGATTGCTGCTCAATGCCATAGCGATCATTACCCGTTGTTTTTGTCCGCCGGAAAGCTGGTGAGGATAACGCCCAAAAATATTAGCAGGATCAGGAAGTTTTACTTTGTCGAATAACTGTATAGTTTTGTTTTTTGCTTCCTGGTTTGATAATGCATTATGTAATAAAATAGATTCCATTACCTGTTTGCCACAGGTAAATACAGGATTTAAGGAGGTCATAGGTTCTTGGAATATCATTGCGATCTGTTTTCCACGGATCGTACTCATGTCCTTACGCTGTAAAAGATCAATTTGATGAACACCATCTTCAGAAAATAATATTTCTCCCTTTGGATAACGTGCAGATTTTGTAGATAATAATTTAAGAATAGACATGGAAGTAACCGATTTTCCTGAACCCGATTCTCCCGCTATTCCTACAATTTCATTGCGGTTAACGCTAAAGTTAATATCCTGCACAGCAGTAACGGTCTCGTTTTCTGTGACGAAATCAATTTGGAGATTATTTATTTGGAGTAGTGGCTTCATAAGAAAGTTGTAGAATAAGTATCACTCAACAGCTGGACGCCACCGCTAAAGCTCTAGTGCACGCAGTTAGCGAAGAAGGTCGGTGTGAGTTAAAATCTCAAATGCCTGACTGTGTGCCCTTCATTAATTAATTGTTTTAAAGAATCTATTCCTATTTTAATATGTCGCTCCACATATTTTTCTGTAACCAATTTATCACTTTCCCCGGTTTTTACTCCTTCGGGCACCATTGGCTGATCACTTACTAATAACAATGCACCAGTGGGAATTTTGTTATAAAATCCAACAGTGAATATTGTGGCAGTTTCCATATCAATAGCGTAAGCGCGTATTTTTTGCAGGTAGGCTTTAAATTCTTCATCATGTTCCCATACGCGGCGGTTAGTAGTGTACACTGTGCCTGTCCAATAATCAACTTCATAATCTCTTATAGTTGTAGAAACTGCTTTTTGTAAAGCAAATGCCGGTAATGCAGGAACCTCTGGAGGAAAATAATCATTTGATGTTCCTTCTCCTCTTATTGCAGCTATTGGCAAGATCAGATCACCAAGTTTGTTCCTTTTTTTCAATCCGCCACATTTTCCTAAAAATAATACAGCTTTCGGTTCTATTGCTGTTAACAGATCCATTATTGTAGCAGCGCCCGGGGAACCCATCCCAAAATTTATCAGGGTAATATCTCCTGCGGTCGCGCATTGCATGGGTTTGAACAGATCCACAATTTTTACTTTGTTCCATTCGGCAAACAACTGCAAATAACCACCGAAATTGGTAAGCAGTATGTATTTGCCAAAGTTTTCCAGCTTTTCACCTGTATAACGCGGCAGCCAGTTTTTAACGATCTCTTCTTTTTTGTTCATCAGAGTATTATTTGTTTCTTTTATGGGTCCGATGTAAGCTTATACGACTTGCATTCATGAGAATGATTAGTTTTATCACCATAAAGTACAAAATATCGGCAGAATGATCAAAATCGAATATCCTGAATATGATTTTAAGGTAAAGCCAGAAGATAGTTACAGGCTTATATTCGATGAGATCAGGAAAGTGTGGCTGAAATTAACTCCTGAAGAATGGGTTAGGCAGAATTTTGTTCGTTACCTTATTGACGTTAAAAATTATCCATCTACGTTAATTGCACTGGAGAAAAAAATAATAGTGGGAGAGATGGTCAAACGTTTCGATATTCTTGTATATAATAAAAATCATCGCCCATGGATGATGATAGAGTGTAAATCGATGGATGTGCCGTTAAGCGAAGAAGTGCTTAACCAGGTACTTAGATATAATGTAAGTGTGCCTGTGCAGTTTCTTGTAATAACAAATGGTACTTACTGTATGGCTTTTGAAAAGCGTAATATGCAATTAGTGCCGTTGAGTGAATTTCCCGGGTTTTGAAAAATCCCTGCAATCATTTTGCATGTGTAACCTGCGAAGCCTCCTTTTTCAAAGAGGGCGTAGAAAATTAAACATAAACAAAGATAGCAGGGGATTTTTTTACGGAAATATCCCCAGTTCGGCGTAGCTGGTAGCTACTTTATCTATAGCCACAACATAAGCTGCGGTACGCATATCAGCAACGTTCGGGCTACTTCTCCAGCAATCCATTATTTCCCTTGTAGCGGCAATCATGGTTTCTTCGAGTCCGCTTCTTACTAAATCCACTTCCTCCGGGCCATGCATAATTAACTGCTTTTCTGCAGCATTTACTTTTTTCCCGGTTAGTGTTTCTATCTGTGTTAATAACTGGCCATTCAGATTTTCAGTAAATCTTTTTTCCATTCTACCGTAACGCACATGACTCAAATTCTTCAGCCATTCAAAATAGGAAACAGTTACACCACCGGCATTTAAATACATATCAGGTACAACAACTATCCCACGTTTTATAAATTCTTCATCAGCTTCAGGCGTTAACGGGCCATTCGCTGCTTCACCAATAATTTTTGCTTTTACACGTGGGGCATTCTCTCCATTAATAACATTCTCCAGGGCTGCGGGAATTAATATATCACATTCCATTTCCAGCGCATCTGTATTTTTTGTGAAATTAGCTCCGCTTTTGAAATTTAATATCGATTTGGTTGCAGCCCTGTGTTTAAAAACTGCTTCAACATCCAGCCCGTCGTTATTATAAATAGCGCCTTCAAACTCTGCCAAACCAACAATTTTGGCTCCGGCCCCCTGGAAAAATTTTGCCGTGTGATATCCCACATTACCCAATCCCTGCACCACAACTCTTTTTCCTTCAACACCTGTAGTCAGCCCAACTTTTTTCATTACGTCAGGCATATTACATACTTCACGCAATCCGTAAAATACGCCAAGGCCCGTTGCCTCACGACGGCCACGCACACCGCCCTGCGTAACCGGTTTACCAGTTACACAACCCAGTGCATCTACTTCACCGGGACGCATACTCATATAAGTATCCGCGATCCAGGCCATTTCCCTTTCACCGGTTCCATAATCAGGCGCCGGTACATCAATGCCAGGCCCGATAAAATTCTTTTTAATTAATTCCGATGTATAACGGCGGGTAATTTTTTCTAATTCGTAAGGAGTATATTTCCTGGGATCTATGCTAATACCACCTTTCGCTCCACCAAATGGGACGTTTACAATGGCGCATTTAAATGTCATTAACGCTGCAAGCGCCATCACTTCATCGAGGTTAACATTTGTTGCGAAACGGATACCGCCTTTGCATGGTGATTTATGATGTGAATGTTGAACGCGGTATGCTTTGATTACTTCTATTTTCCCGCCCACTTTAACGGGAAAGTGCATACGATAAACTGCGTTACATTGTTTGATCTGTTCCAGAACTCCCGGGTCCCATTTTGTAAAGGCAGCAGCCTTATCGAAGCTTTTTTCAACAGCTCCAAAGAAACTGTATTCCTGGTGTGATGACATGATAAAAACTTTTTATGGTTGTGAAAATTAAGCAATCGTTCAGAGGTATATTAACTCTTTTCGAGTTTAGTTATTTTTTTATCAAGGCGGATTAAATAAATGAAAAGACCTACCAGCACAGTCAGTGATACGGCCATTACAACATATATCTTTCCATCTGCCCGCAGCCCGGTTGGAACTCTTTCTTCGCCTGTTGTTGCAGCATCCTGGGCAAAGGCAAGAAGCGATAATGCGCTACTAAAAACAAGAAATAATAATTTTTTAATCATACAAAACTATTGTTTGATTTTTTTTCGGCAAGTAACTGCACACGCAATCTCAGAGTGGTGATCCATATGCCAAGTAAAACCCATCCGATATAAGCGGGTCTGCTCACCATCTTCATCGCTGAACTCATGTCATCGGGGTTAAGACCAGGATTTCCCTCCACGCCTTTGCCTCCCGGATGAAGTGATTCCACCATTCTGGGCAGCACCATTATCATGGGTATGTAAATAAAGTATGCAAAAATATTGTACACAGCCGATATGCGCGCTCTTTTGTCCAGGTCGGCCATTGAGTTCCTCAAAACAAAGTAAGCAAGGTAAATAAGCAGGGAAATAGCCACTCCTATCTGTTTGGGATCATTGCTCCAGGAAGCGCCCCAGGTATAATTTGCCCAGAACATCCCTGTAAAAAGACCCAGGAAACCGAAAACAATTCCGGAACTGGCATATTCAAAAGCATAAATATCATTTTTGATGGTCGGTTTCCTCAGGTATTTTATTGAATACACCACCGATACGGTTGCCATGACAAACTGGGTCAGCCACATGGGAATATGAAAGAAGGCATTCCGTATAGTGTGCTGTAGATTGCCAATATCAGGGACGGTGATAAGGAATCCGGCTGTAAAAGTGTAGCCAAGCAATACAACGCATAATATTTTCCACCAACGCATCGGAGTTATTTAAGAGATCGCAAAATTAAGACAAACACCTTATTCACTCATTTTTATTTAGTCTTTCCAAAGGAAAGGAAAAAGTATCACAGCAAGCAAAACTATCAGGATATCCAATCCTACCAACAGCAGGCACATTTGTAAAAAACCTGCCTGGAGTACATCGGCAAACGCATTGTTGGAAATGCGCATGAGCAGCAGCACCTGTGGTATAATGAGCGGGAACCCTAATATGGCAATCAGCGCAGCGTTTTGCCTGGCGCGTGCAGCAATGGCGGCCAGGAAAGTAAATAACATGCTGAAACTGCACCCTCCAAGGCATGCAACCATAGTAAATCTTAACGGATGCAGAAGAGGATCGCCCATAAACAATCTGAATAACACCAGGCTGGTAATGCTCATGATGATCATCAGCGCAGCATTAAATATCAGTCTTGAAATAATAAAATCCCGTGCACCGGCAACGCTGTAATAATATAACATACGTCCACTGCTTTCCTGCAAAAAACTTTTTGCCACCGCATTTACGCAAATAAATAATTGTATCATCCAGAATAAGCCATTCCATACCATTGCTTCGGGCTGACCCATCGCAAGATATAATACGAATATTGTTGAGGCCACATATAAAAGGATGCCATAGAATGTGTATTGCTGCCTGATTTCTAGCAGAATATCTTTTTTAAGAAGTGCTGTAATATGAATTAATCCTGATGTCAATATAATAGGTATAAAAATTGTTAACTTTATTGCGAATTACTCATCACCTAAAACCATCCATTATTTATGGAGCGTTTAGCAGAACTGGTCAGCAAATTAAAAGAACAATTCGATAATGGAGCCGATTCATCAAAACTATTGGCCATTACGTTGTTGATAGAACGTGAATTGATGAAGGCGGAATCTGCATCTGTAGCGGCTGTCAGCACTTCTAAAGTAGCTGTGGTAATGCCTGCGGCAAGAAACAGCTATCACCAGCCATCAGTTGAAACTATAGTTGTAAAAGAAGAAGCTACAGTTGCGAAACAAGTAGAAAACCCGCTCCCGCCCTTTGAAAAAGGGGAGGATTTTGCTGAAGACAAAACGGGAGATTTGCAAGCGCCGGCCGAATTTTCATTCAATCCCCTAACTGAAATACCTACACTTTCACAGCAACATAGCGTAAAAGAGATCAATGAATTGCTTGGAATCCGCGATGCTTCTCTTAATGATAAGTTAAAAGAGTATAAAGAAGAAATAGGACATAAACTCACCGGCCACCCCATCAGAGATCTTAAAAAAGCTATAGGCATTAATGATCGTTTTGTATTTATCAATGAATTGTTCCGAGGCGACGAGGTGATGTACGAAAGAAGTCTCAAAACAATTAATGGCTTTCGTATTTATGCAGAAGCTGAATACTGGATCGAAAGGGAATTAAAAGTAAAACTGGGATGGCTCGATAATAATGACGCCACTAAACATTTTTATCAACTGATCAAGAGACGGTTTTCCTGAATATAACGCATAATATTTTCTGTGGCCCCTTTGTGCCTGAACACATAATCTTTCGCAGCTTTACAGCTTTCTTCGTAATATTTTTTATCGGCTAAAAGGTCGTTGAAAGTTTTTTCAAGCTCCAGCGCATTGTCTATTGTAAGGGCGCCGCCTTCTTCCAATAACTCAATGGCTTCAATATATTTATTGAATACCGGTCCGAATAGTACAGGTTTGCCATATACCGCGGCTTCCAGGATATTATGAATTCCATCGTCCCCGAAACCACCGCCTACATAGGTAATTGTTGCGTAATGATAAAGTCTTGATAAAAGACCAATATTATCAATGATAAGCGTGTTTTTATTTTTATAGTCAGTATTATTGATTTGAGAATACCTCACTGAATGATTAAATAGTTTTTCTACTTCCTTCAGGTGTTCTTCTTCAATTTCATGAGGGGCAATAATAAATTTTATGTCCCTGTTGGTATTGGCATAATGATCGAGTTCTTCTTCATCTTCGGACCAGGTACTTCCGGCAACAACCACGTTAGCGGATCCGGTAAATTCTTCAATACCAGAAACAGGTACAAAATTCTCTGCAACATCAATCACCCTGTCAAAACGCGTGTCGCCATTAACACTTACATTTTTTGTGAAGCCAATACCTGCAAGACGTTGTGCAGATTGAGGGGTTTGTACAAAGAACCAGCTGAAACAACGCAGCATTTTACGGTATAATGGTCCGTACCATTTAAAAAAAGGATGGTGTTTCTGAAATACTGCCGATACCAATAATACGGGGGTATCTCTTTTTTTTAATTCTATAAGATAGTGGTACCAGTAATCATATTTGATCCATAAAACAAGAGATGGGTTAATGATACTGATGAATCTTTTCGCATTGTTTTTAGTAGGGAAGGGTAGATAAAAGATATAGTCTGCACCCTGGTAATTTTTCATCACTTCATAACCTGATGGGGAGAAGAATGTAGTGATAATACAGTAACCGGGGTATTGTTTTCGAATATTCTCCAGCAGGAACCGGCCCTGTTCAAACTCACCGAGAGAAGCGCTATGCATCCAGAGCACACGTTTTGTATTGCCGGCAAGTGCTGTACGAACCTTATTCAGGATATCTTTTCGTCCCTTAACAGCAAGTTTTGCTTTGTTGTTCCATAATGAAGCAATGCGGATGCCAAGCCCGAATGCCCTTACAGCGATGTTGTAAACAAACAGAAACACGCGCAAATGTAGGAAAAGAAATCCCCCGACCTGCCAGAGGCGGAACTTCCCATTTTCAAAGAGGAAAAAAGAACTTCCTGTAAGGCTGCAGGGGGAGTGCTGAACCTCTCTAACCTTGTCTAAACCACATTTTTACAGTAGGTTTGTGCGCTTTTCAAAATGAGCACTCTTATCTATGCGGCCCATACAAATGGTTGATCTTAAGCAGCAATACGCAAATATTAAAGTGGAAGTTGATGCCGCCATCCAGCAAGTTCTTGACACCGCCGCTTTCATTAATGGTAATGTTGTTACTGAATTTGCCAGAAACCTTGAAAAATACCTGGACGTCAAACACGTCATCCCATGCGCAAACGGAACCGATGCCCTGCAAATCGCGCTGATGGCACTCGGCCTCCAACCCGGAGATGAAGTAATCACTCCCTCATTTACATATGTAGCCACTACAGAAGTCATTGCCTTACTTCGATTGCAACCGGTTTTTGTTGAAGTGGATCCAAAAACATTCAATATTGATCCCGGCGCTATCGAAAAAGCAATTACTCCTAAAACAAAAGCTATTGTGCCTGTGCATTTATACGGACAGGCAGCCAATATGGCCCCTATTATGGAAATTGCCCATAAGCACAACCTGTTTGTTATAGAAGATAATGCCCAGGCCATCGGCAGCGATTATTTTTTCCCCGATGGAAAATCAAAAAAAACAGGTACAATAGGTACAATAGGTACCACGTCTTTTTTCCCCTCTAAAAATCTGGGAGGCTATGGCGACGGCGGCGCAATGTTCACAAATGATGATGAACTGGCAAATAAATTAAGGATGATCGCCAATCATGGACAAAGCAAAAGATATTACCATGATATGGTAGGCTGTAACAGCCGCCTCGATAGTTTACAGGCAGCCGTATTAAACATAAAACTTAAGAACCTCGATAATTATATTAAAGCAAGAACAGCAGTAGCTGATTATTACGACAAAGCATTTGCTGGTAATAATAAAATCACTATCCCTTACCGATCGCAATATTCCAACCATGTTTTCCACCAGTACACACTAATATTAAATGGTGTTGACCGCGACGGATTAAATAAATTCCTTGCTGATAATAATATTCCCTCCATGATCTATTATCCTGTTCCCGCCCACAGGCAAAAAATGTTCGATGCATTAGGTGGATCAGGATTCAATCTAAAAACTACCGATTGGCTTACCGAAAGAGTGATCTCTTTACCTGTTCATACAGAAATGGATGAAGAACAATTAAAATTAATAACACAAAAAGTACTGGAATATATTAAATAGAAAAAATGAAATATAAGTTCCATAGTGCTGCTGGCAAAACCTTTGGCGACGCATGGCAGATCATTAAAAAACAAATATTATACTGATGAAAATTGCAGTTGTAGGAACAGGATACGTTGGACTGGTTACAGGAACCTGTTTTGCTGAAACAGGCAATGATGTTATTTGTATAGATATAGACAAATCAAAAGTTGATAAACTGGCAAATGGCCAGATCACTATCTACGAGCCCGGCCTAGAAAAATTGTTTTTAAGAAATCTCCGTGAAGAAAGACTTGTATTCACCACTTCTCTTGAAGCTGGTATTAAAGATGCTGAAGTTGTGTTTCTAGCATTACCAACACCGCAGGGAGAAGATGGTTCTGCTGATCTGAAATATGTACTCGGTGTGGCGGATCATCTTGGTAAAATATTAAAAAGTTATAAAATTATAATCGATAAAAGTACAGTTCCGGTGGGTACCGCAGAAAAAGTACATGCTGCAATTGCGAAGAATTATTCCGGTGAATTTGATGTGGTATCTAATCCTGAATTTTTACGTGAAGGAGTGGCTGTGGACGATTTTATGAAACCCGACCGGGTAGTAATCGGTACAAATTCAAAACGTGCGCGTAAAGTGATGAACGACCTGTATTCTCCTTTCGTTCGCCAGGGTAACCCGATTATTTTCATGGACGAACGTTCTGCAGAACTCACTAAATATGCTGCTAATTCATTCCTGGCTACTAAAATATCGTTCATGAACGAGATCGCGCAGTTGTGCGAACGTGTGGGAGCCGACGTGGATATGGTAAGAAAAGGAATTGGCGGCGATGAAAGAATAGGAAGAAGATTTTTATTTCCGGGCATTGGTTATGGTGGAAGCTGTTTCCCTAAAGATGTGAAGGCATTGTCTAAATCATCCAGGGAAAACGAATACGAGTTCCGTATCCTTGAAGCCGTTATGAAAGTGAATGAGGGCCAGAAACTACATTTAATTCCCAAGCTGAAGAGATATTTTAATAATGATCTGAAAGGAAAAAAGATCGCATTATGGGGACTTGCATTTAAACCAAACACCGACGATGTGCGTGAGGCTCCTGCGTTTGATATGATTGATGCCTTACTAGAGGCTGGCGCTACAGTTCACGCATTTGATCCTGAAGCAATGAATAACACCAAACAACATTACGGTGATAAAATTGAGTATGGTGAAAATCAGTATGACTGTCTTGAAGGTGCAGATGCATTAATTATTGCAACAGAATGGAATGAATTCAGAACACCTAATTTCCTGAAGATTGTAAGTGCCATGAAAAATAAGGCCATATTCGACGGAAGAAATTTATTTGACACTAAAGCAGTGAGGGACCTCGGTTTTCATTATGAAAGCGTTGGCCGCGCGCCATCTAAATAATTAAATATGTCAAAACGCGTATTAATCACCGGTGCAGCCGGATTTCTTGGTTCACATTTATGCGATCGTTTTATCAAAGACGGGTATTCCGTTGTGGGTATAGATAATTTAATTACCGGCGACCTGCGCAATATTGAGCATTTATTTAATCTGAAAGAATTTGAATTCTATCATCATGATGTTTCGAAATTCATTCATGTGCCTGGCGAAATTCATTATATACTTCATTTTGCATCGCCCGCGAGCCCTATCGATTATTTAAAAATACCGATACAGACACTAAAGGTTGGATCGCTGGGAACGCATAACTGTCTTGGGTTGGCGAAAGCAAAAAAGGCACGTATGCTGGTGGCATCCACTTCAGAAGTTTATGGCGATCCGCAGGTGCATCCCCAAACCGAGGAGTACTGGGGAAATGTAAATCCTGTTGGCCCGAGAGGAGTGTATGATGAGGCCAAACGTTTCCAGGAAGCTATTACCATGGCCTACCATAATTTTCATGGACTGGAAACAAGGATCGTGAGAATCTTTAATACTTATGGACCTCGAATGAGACTGAATGATGGAAGGGCATTGCCCGCATTTATCGGCCAGGCATTAAGAGGAGAGGACCTCACTGTTTTTGGTGATGGCAGCCAGACAAGATCTTTTTGTTATGTTGATGACCTCATAGAAGGGATAGTACGTTTGCTGATGAGCAATTATCATATGCCTGTTAACGTTGGTAATCCACAGGAGATCAGTTTGAAGGATTTTGCAGAAGAGATTATTAAGCTGACCGGTACAAAGCAGAAGATCGTGTACAAGCCATTGCCTGTTGATGATCCGAAGCAGCGCCAGCCCGATATCACGAAAGCAAAAGAAGTACTGGTATGGGAACCAAAAGTTTCGCGTGCAGAAGGATTAAAGAAAACATACGATTATTTTAAAAGTCTTCCCGAAGCGGATTTGTATAAGCAGCCGAAGGAATTCGTGAGCTTAAGGTAAGCCTGCTCTCTCCCTTTGAAAAAGGGGGCCCCGCAATTTTGTATTTAGCGGGATTGCAGGTGGATTTAATTATAAAATGAAACAAAATGTATAAGGAACTTGTAGACAAAAAAGCGAAACTGGCAGTGATAGGATTAGGTTATGTAGGATTGCCGATCGCATTAGAATTTGCAAAGAAAATATCTGTTATCGGTTTTGACATTAACGCAAAACGTGTGGCAATGATGCGTAATGCGCAGGACCCCAGCAAAGAAGTTGATTCAAAAGAATTTGAAAATAAGGATATCATTTTCACTGATGATCTTGAAGTACTGCGCCAGGCAAAGTTTTTTATTGTTGCGGTCCCTACACCCGTAGACGACCACAACGTGCCTGATCTTAAACCATTAGTCGGCGCTTACTCAACTGTAGGTAAAGTATTGAAGAAGGGAGATTATGTGGTATATGAATCCACCACTTATCCCGGTTGCACGGAAGAAGATTGTTTACCTATCCTTGAAAATCTTTCAGGATTAAAAATGGGGACTGATTTTAAACTCGGATATTCTCCGGAAAGAATAAATCCGGGCGACAAAAAGAATACATTAAAAACTGTTGTAAAAGTTGTTTCGGGTTGCGACCAGGAGTCGCTTGACGAAATTGCTAAAACTTATGAACTGGTAGTAGATGCCGGCGTTCATCGTGCAAGCACAATTAAAGTCGCTGAAGCTTCTAAAATAGTTGAAAATACTCAGCGTGACCTTAATATTTCATTAATGAACGAACTTTCATTAATATTCGATCGAATGGGTATTAATACATTCGATGTAATTGAAGCTGCAGCTACAAAATGGAACTTCCTGAAGTTTTATCCCGGACTTGTAGGCGGGCATTGTATCGGCGTTGACCCTTATTATCTCACCTATAAAGCCGCTGCGCTTGGTTATGAATCTAAAGTAATAACATCAAGTCGCTATATTAATGATGATATGGCTAAATATGTGGCGAGAAAAATAATCACCCATGTATTAAGAAATTCGGTTGAACCAAGAGTGTTGGTAAAAGGCGTAACCTTTAAAGAGAATGTGAGTGATATCCGCAATTCAAAAATTGTGGATACGGTAAAAGAATTGTTGCTGTTCAATATACAGGTAGATGTTGAGGATCCTTATGCAGAAGGGGAGGAGGTGCATGAAGAATATGGATTAAAACTTTGTGAGAAAGAAGGTAAGGATTACGATGCTGTAATTGTTACAGTGCCACATAAACCATATGTGGACCTGGGTGACGATTATTTTTCAGCTATTACCAAACCTAAAGCGATTGTTGCCGATCTTAAAGGATTATATAAAAACAAAATCAAAAGCAGGTTATACTGGAGTTTGTAATGGAACAATTTAAAAAAACATTATTAATTACCGGCGGCGCAGGATTTATTGGATCCCATGCTGTAAGATTATTTGTTAATAAATACCCTGCTTACAGGATAATTAACCTTGACGCATTAACGTATGCCGGCAACCTGGAAAATCTTAAAGATATCGAGGATAGAACTAATTATGTTTTTGAGAAGGGGGATATTAATAATGAACAATTTGTTGACCAGCTTTTTGAAAAATATCCATTTGATGGAGTGCTGCATTTTGCAGCGGAGAGCCATGTCGACCGCTCGATCATTGACCCTCTTGCCTTTGTAAAAACAAATGTGCTGGGTACTGCAACGTTATTAAATGCCTGCAGGAAAGCTTGGAAAAACAATACGCAGGATAAGTTATTTTATCATGTATCTACAGATGAAGTATACGGCTCGTTAGGAGAAGACGGATTCTTTACTGAAAAAACACCGTATGATCCCCGCTCTCCCTATTCTGCCTCTAAAGCTGCATCCGATCATTTTGTAATGGCCTATTATCATACTTATAACCTGCCTGTGATATTATCTAATTGTAGTAATAACTACGGTTCGTTTCATTTTCCTGAGAAATTAATTCCCTTAATGATTAATAATATCAGGAATAATAAGTTGTTGCCGGTTTATGGCAAGGGCGAAAATGTTCGTGACTGGTTATTTGTAGAAGATCATGTAAAAGCAGTTGATCTTATTTTTCATAAAGGGCAAAAAGGCGGGAAGTACAATATAGGCGGATGGAATGAATGGAAAAATATTGATCTTGTACATTTGCTGATAAAGATCATGGATAAAAAACTCGGGCGCCCCGAAGGGGCATCACTCGAACTAATTCATTTTGTTGCCGACAGGCCCGGTCACGATCTGCGATATGCCATCGATCCGACTAAATTAAAAAATGAGCTCGGATGGCAGCCCTCTGTAACTTTCGAAGAAGGACTAGAGAAAACAGTAGACTGGTATCTGGCCCATGAAGATTGGGTGAAACATGTTACCTCTGGTGATTACCAGCAATATTATGAACAGCAATATTTAAATCGATAATTTCTATGCCCTTTCTTCCAACCACATTTCCGGGGCTGACTGTTATTGAACCTATTGTATTTGAAGATAGCCGTGGATATTTTTTCGAAGCATTTAATGAGGAGATATTCGCAAAAAATAATATTAATATAACATTTGTTCAGGATAACCAGAGTTGCTCAACTTATGGCGTGATCAGGGGATTGCATTTCCAGGCTCCGCCTTTTGCACAAACAAAACTGGTGAGAGTATTAAAAGGAACAATACTGGATACTGTTGTTGATCTTCGTGTTGGCTCACCTACTTACGGAAAATCTTTTTCTATTGAATTATCTGCAGAGAACAGGAAACAGTTATTTGTGCCGAAAGGATTTGCACATGGCTTTGCAGTAACCAGTGAAACTGCCGAGGTGTTATATAAATGCGGAAGTTATTATAACAAGGAAAGTGAGAAGGGGATTTTATATAATGATCCATTTCTGGCCATTAACTGGACGATACCTGCAAATAAAGTTGTAGTTTCAGATAAGGATAAACTACTTCCATTATTCAGCCAATATGCAGGAGAATTTACAATTGACCAGTGATATTGATATAGTTTGCTTCTCGCTATCGAGGTGGGATGCACCTATTTCCTCGCCGGCAGTTGCATTGGCGAAAGAATTTGCTAAAAAACACAGGGTTGTTTTTATTGAGCATCCATATTCGTTAAAAGATATCTTCACCGACAACAGGAAATCTCCCGTTGCTCCGCGCCGCCCTCTTTTTCAAAGGAGGAGAGTGACACGCGACGGAAATGTAGTTGTTGTTAAGCCGCCCGTAACATTACCTATTAATTTTCTTTCCGAAGGATTTCTGTACGATAGATTATCATCTTTCAACAATGCGATCTTATTAAAAACGCTGAGAACGATAATTAAGGAACTGGGTATTACTAATTATATCTTCATTAATTTTTTCGATCCGTTCTTCCTGAGAAAGTTACCCGCAGATATAAAGCCCTTAAAATTTGTTTACCAGTGTATGGATGATCTGTCGCAGGTAGATTATACCAGCAGGCATGCCCTGCGACTTGAAGCGGAGATCATTAAAAATGCAGATATTACTTTATGCACATCATCAGAATTAACAAGATTAAGGGCTGTTATTTCTCCTAATGTATATTTTCACCCCAATGCGGCAGATATAGAACTTTTTAAGACTGCCTTCGGGAAGGAGTTGCCCAGGCCGGCAGATATGGAATTTGGTGATAGAAGAATTATTGGCTTTACGGGAAGCATAGAATACCGTACCGATTTTGAATTGTTAAAAAAGATTGCTACTTATCACCATGATAAAATAATTTATTTAATTGGCCCTGTTGCAGGCAATGAACATATTCATGCCGGGCTTCATGAGTTTGATAATATTATTTTTGCAGGGCCAAAGAAAATACACGAGCTGCCTGCATATTTGCAGTGTTTCGATTGCTGTATTATCCCGTATAAAAAAACCAGGCTTACACGCAGTATTTATCCATTAAAAATTAATGAGTACCTGGCTGCAGGTAAACCAGTTGTTTCTACTGATTTTTCTGAAGATATCCTGACATTTAAAGATGTGGCTTATATCGCTGATGATCATGAAAAGTTTATTGCAGCCATCGATGATGCTATAAACAAAGATGATCAGCATAAAAAATACCAGCGCCTGGATATAGCTTCTTTAAATAGTTGGGAGAACCGTGTGCGACAGTTCTGGAAAATTGCCCTCTCTCATTAAGATGGCGGGTATTACTTTAACCTCTTTAAAATATTCTCCACGCTCAAATTGCCTTCATGTACACTTTTGAACTTTCCCGTATTATCATAAAAAGCGAAATAGGGGAAGTTGGTAACATGATAAAACGGAGGAAGGAAATAGTTCACATCGCGGCCGGTAACAATATTAGGGTACTTAGCTACCTGGTATTTTTTGTTGAATTCCGCCAACTCTTCAATAGGCTGGTAAGTAGCCATTACTATTTGTGTATTTTTCAGGCTATTCATTCCTTTCACAAAATCCTCAAACTGGTGAACACAATGATCGCAGCCGGGACTAAAGAACATGATTATTGTTGGTAAAGTCTTTTTCAGCTTTGCGGAAGAAAAAAAGGTCTTATTGGTTTGTTCCAATGTAAACAGGGGGATGTTTGTGTTCTGTTTGTAGGGTGGCACTTCTTCCTGCGCGAGTAAGGAACCAAATGAGAGCACAAGAGCCAAAATAACGGAAACGATTTTCATCAGGAAAATTTTAATTTTTAATGATTTCATGGCGCCTTCGTTTAAAATGCAGTTTTTAAACGAAAGATTCATAAGTCTATTGTGATAGTCGCAAATGTATTAATTGTTCCCCTTACCTTTGACCACCATTTACAAAAAGACCCACATTTAAAAGTTAATTTACGTATGGCAACTACAGCCGATATCAGCAGGGGAATGATCCTCAAATTAGAAGGAAGCCTGTATTCAGTAGTTGAGTTCGGGCAAAACAAAACTGCCCGTGCCGCTGCGAAGGTTTGGGCAAAACTCAAGGGCCTGGAAAACGGACGCTCTGCCGAGCATACCTGGAATTCCGGTGATACTATTTATCCCGTAAGAGTGGAGAAGAAAGATTACCAGTTCCTGTACAAGGATGATTCGGGGTACACTTTTATGGACACTGAAACTTTTGAGCAGGTGACCCTTGCAGAAAGCTTCGTGGATGCTCCGCAGTTTTTAAAAGACGGCCAGGAAGTGACTGTGCTGATGAACACAGAAACAGAATTGGCGATGAGTGTTGAACTTCCCGACAAGATCGTTTTACAGGTTACTTATTCTGAACCGGGTTTAAAGGGTGATACCGCTACGCGCACCTTAAAACCTGCCACAGTAGAAACCGGGGCCACCGTTAACGTGCCTTTATTCGTGAATGAAGGGGAAATGATCAGGGTAAACACCAAAACAGGTGAGTACGTAGAGAGAGTAAAATAATAATTATATAAAACTGGTCGAAGCTAATCGGGGAGACTGCCAGGCTCCCCCCTTGAAAAAGGAGGAAGTTTCGCTAAAGGCGAAACGGGGGATTTACTTATCTTAGCCGCTGTTTTCGAAATCATTACAAAAAAACCCATTTCAGATGGATTTCAAACAAATTCAGGAGTTGATCAAAATGATCAACAAGTCGCATATCGGTGAAGTGTCAATAGAAGAGAAAGGATTTAAGCTAACTATCAAACAAAAAGAAGAAGCTGTACAGCAGATTATTACCAGCAGTGCCCCGCAGATGATGCCGCAATACCCATTGCCGCCTGCCCCGCAGCCATCTCCGGGTGCTTCAGCCGCGCCATCGGCTGATAAACCAAAAGTTACCGAACCCGTAAACGATAATTTAATTACTATCAGGAGCCCGATGATCGGAACTTTCTATCGCAGTTCTGCCCCAGGCAAACCTTCTTTTGTAGAAATAGGTGATGAAATAGTGCCGGGTAAAGCGGTTTGTATTATCGAAGCGATGAAATTATTCAATGAAATTGAGAGTGAGGTAAAGGGCCGCATCGTAAAAGTGCTGGCAGATGATGCATCCCCCGTTGAATACGATCAACCTTTGTTCCTTGTAGATCCTTCGTAAGGAACCGTATCCTTGAACCAACCAAACGTTACAAAGTATAATGTTTAAAAAAGTATTGATAGCCAACAGGGGAGAGATTGCATTGCGTGTAATTCGTACGTGTAGAGAGATGGGCATTAAAACAGTAGCAGTATATTCAACAGCTGATAAAGACAGTTTACATGTAAAATTCGCTGACGAGGCGGTTTGTATAGGTAAACCCGCCAGCTCGGATTCTTATTTAAACATCCCGCATATAATGGCGGCAGCGGAAATTACCAATGCCGATTCTATCCATCCCGGGTACGGGTTTTTGGCAGAGAATGCAAAATTTGCGGAGATATGCGGAGGGCATAATATTAAGTTTATCGGCCCCACCCCACATCAGATCAGGTCAATGGGAGATAAAATGACCGCTAAAGAAACAATGATCAAAGCGGGTGTACCTGTGGTGCCTGGCGGAGAAGCATTACTATCTTCAGTAGAAGAAGCAAAAAGTGTAGCTAAAGAAGTAGGATACCCGGTGATTTTGAAAGCCACAGCAGGGGGCGGAGGTAAGGGTATGCGCGTTGTTTGGGAAGAAAGTGAGATGGAGAAGAATTATGAAACTGCAAAACACGAAGCTGCTGCTGCATTTAAGAATGATGGCATTTACATGGAGAAATTTGTGGAAGAGCCAAGACATATTGAAATACAGATCGCGGGAGACAGATACGGGAAGGTTTGTCATTTAAGTGAAAGAGATTGTTCAATACAACGCCGTCACCAGAAACTGGTAGAAGAATCACCCTCACCATTCATGACGCCTGAATTGAGGTACAAAATGGGAGAGGCCGCTAAAAAGGCGGCTAGCGCAATCGGATATGAAAGCGTGGGAACCATCGAATTCCTGGTTGACAAGCATCGCAATTTCTATTTCATGGAAATGAATACGCGTATCCAGGTTGAGCATTGTGTTACAGAAGAAGTAACCAGTTTTGATTTAATTAAGGAGCAGATAAAAATAGCTGCTGGTGAACCAATCAGCGGACAGGATTATGAACCGCAGGGACATGCTATCGAGTGCAGGATTAATGCCGAAGATCCGTATAATGATTTCCGCCCCTCTCCGGGACGAATTACGGTGCTGCACCAACCCGGCGGGCATGGTATAAGAGTGGATTCACATGTATATGCCGGTTATACCATTCCTCCATATTACGATTCAATGATCGCGAAAATTATTGCCGTTGCGCGTACGCGCGAAGAGGCAATTAATACAATGAGCAGGGCGCTAAGCGAATATGTTATTGAAGGCGTTAAAACTACTATTCCGTTTCATCAGCAATTAATGAAGAACGAAGATTTTATTAAGGGTAACTTTAATACCAAGTTCCTGGAAACATTTAAGATGGTTTAAATTATCATTATCTTCCTTATAAACAACGAGGAGGATGCTTCAATAGTATTATTTTAATAGTTTGATGACCCTCCCTCTTTGAAAAAGGGGGGAGCGGGATTGCTTACACATCTTTTAATGCACTTGTCGTATAATTATAGTGTAAAAAATATTATTTTTTATTATCAGGTAATAAATTTATTGCTTTTGTAAATGAAGTCGAGTGAGCTTGTGAGATTGCTTAGGAGAGATGG
>CAYLVR010000036.1:0-24056 GCA_964387165.1 uncultured Chitinophagaceae bacterium
CCCCAAAACTATAAAAAAGCGCTGGATATACTAATTAAATCAACACCTTCATTACCGGGGGGATACCGCGCACTGGTAATGCCCGATTTTGTATCCCTATTTGGGAAGGATCATTTCGATATTTCAATGGAGGCGCTTAAATATTTTACTTCTTTCGGGTCTTCCGAGTTTGCTATTCGTGAATTCCTGAAAACCGACCTTGAGAAAACCTTAAAGGTGATGAACAGGTGGGCGGAAGATAAAAACCACCATGTAAGAAGATTATCTTCTGAAGGAAGCAGACCCCGGTTGCCATGGTCATTTAAACTTGAAGAAATCATTAATAACCCAAAGCTCACTACTTCTATTCTGGAAAAATTAAAAGCTGATGAAGAATTGTATGTGCGTAAATCGGTAGCTAATCATTTGAATGATATTTCAAAAGATAATACACCGTATATGCTGCAGCTGGTCAGGAGCTGGAATCATAATGATCCAAACACGAAATGGATTATTAAACATGCGAGCCGTAACCTTATTAAAGCAGGTAATCCTGACTCACTGGCAATATTCAATTTCGAGAAGAATGTAAAACTCAAGATCGATAAATTTAAACTAAACGAATCGGCAATACGATTGGGAGAAGAGCTAAAATTTGAATTTCGGATAACAAGCGAAAAATCAACTCCGCAGAAAATCGTAATTGACTATGCTATTCATTATCCGAAATCTTCCGGCAACCTGTCACGAAAAATATTCAAACTAAAAGAGCTCAACCTGGCTCCCCGTCAGCAATTGTATGTTATCAAAAAACAATTATTTAAAGATTTTACTACGCGCAAACATTTTGGCGGAAAACACGAAATTGAAATTCTGGTTAATGGGAAAATACTTATGACCAAATCTTTCAAATTGATCGTCCACTGATTTTCTATATACGTTAACATATCCCGGTTAAATCTTATTGCCGTTTTGCCGTCTAATAGGTATAAAAACCAGGGTTATGAAACGTTTACTTTTACTTAGTTTTTTGGCGGTAATGCTGTTATCAGCCTGTACGAAACGAGACTATATATCAAGCCCAATTGATCCTTACGAGTGGATGCGGACACATGAAAAGGGTGTTGTAGCTTACGTTGATTATTATACAGGCAATTATATTGTGGATACTTACAATGGCTATGCCGTAATTGAGTCTTTTGGTGGTTATGTACCCCGTGAATATGATCAGGAGTATGCTTATTTCAGCAACAGGGGCATGCAAACCATTTATAACTGGAGCGGCGACTATTTTACCAGCAAAAGGGTTGTTGACTCGTGGCTAACGTGGTGGGATGCCATGTATGTGCTTGACAGGATCAGTTATGGCAGATAATTAATATTTCACCATTTCGATATGGTCGATATGGTCCTCCTCATATACATCGCCGGTTTCAATAAATCCAAGAGCAGCATAAAACGGTGTGGTATATAATTGCGCACTGATTCTTATGCTGCCTTTTCCAAATACTTTATAACAATTACTGATAGCGGCTTCCATTAATATTTTACCCGCACCTTTCCCGCGAACTGCATTGCTTGTTAGCACTCTTCCTATCGACATTTCTTGATAAGATAAGCCTGGCGGTACCAATCGTGCATACGCCACTAATACATTATCTAAGTGCAACGCCTGGTGATAACAATAAATATCTTTATTATCTGCATCCTGGTACACACAATTCTGTTCTACAACAAACACTTCATTCCGTAATCTTATAATAGCATATAATTCAGCGGAAGTGAGATCTTTAAAGTGTTTTATACTTTCAATATAATTCATGAACGGCGGTATTATGTCGGAAAATCAGGCTTTCTCTCTGAAGCCTCTTAGGAATTCTTCTATAGGCATTTTTCTTTTCCCCTCAACCTGGATCTCTATCGCGTAAATATAACCGTCGGAGCATGCGAATCTTAAATAGGTTTTATTGTCGGTTTCCAGTTCGCCTGGTAGTGCAGCGTTTAGCGTATCATATTTATTGGCGCGGTATATTTTGAATATTTTTCCGTTTAATTCAGTAAATGCACAGGGAAAAGGAGAGAGCCCGCGAATTAAATTATATACCTCGTCGACAGATCTGTTCCAGTCGATCCTGCATGTTTCAGTAAACAATTTTGGTGCGTGGGTAGTTTGCAAAACCTGTTTACTTATTTGCTGAGGTTGTTCGTGTATCGTCCCTGAAATTAATCCTTCAACAGTTTTGACTAATAATTCGGCGCCGGCATCTTTTAATTTATCGTGAAGGCTCCCGGCTGTTTCTTTAGGGTCAATATTTATTTCTTTTTGTAATAATATATTCCCGGTATCAATTTCGTGGGTCAATTTAAATGTGGTGACGCCCGATATTTTTTCTCCGTTAATTATTGCCCAGTTAATGGGTGCTGCGCCGCGATATTTAGGTAATAGCGATGCATGTACGTTGATGGTGCCCAGCCGCGGCATGTTCCACACAACCTCTGGCAACATTCGGAAAGCAACCACTATTTGCAGGTCTGCTTTTAATTCGCGGAGTTCTTCAATAAATAATGGGTCTTTTAATTTTGGTGGCTGTAGTATTCGCAGACCATTTTGTACTGCATATTTTTTTACGGCGCTTTCATTCATTTTCATTCCCCTTCCGGCGGGTTTGTCGGGTGCTGTAATTACACCTACAATATTATATCCCCATCGCACTAAGGCATCAAGCGATGCAACAGCAAACTCGGGCGTGCCCATAAAGATGATCCTGGTACTTGTTCCGTGCGATTGAGGCATTATTCAAAGTCTTTATACAATAAATATTTTTTTCTTATCTGCTTAAATTCATCCAGTTCAGCCTGCCAGCTTTCGCGTATCAGTTCTTCATCAAAACCATTCTTTATCTGTTTTATCAAAATATCATTTCCGGCGAGCCGGTTAAAATTGGCTCCTTTGTTAATAAAAAAGGTATCCTTTCCAGGGAATTGTTCATACGCTCTCAAAAGCCATTTCAGTTGAACCTTGTTATTGACTTTTTTTAGAACCACTTCGCTGCTTCCGCCTTCATCCCAACCAAAACATAATTTATCTTTCTGCTTTGGATCTTTGGCTCCTACCCGGCTCCTGGGAGTAAAACTGAACAAGGTATCAGGGAGTAAAGGGTGACCAAAAACCTGGAATGGCCTGTCTGTTCCTCTTCCTTCGCTTAAAACTGTTCCTTCAAAAAAACAGGTGGAAGGATAGAGATAAACTGATGCCATATCAGGCAGGTTCGGAGAAGGTTTTACAGGTAGTATATATTTACTGCTGTGTGTATAATTTCCGCATGGGATCACCGTTAAATCCAGCTTCCCTTTTTTACGGATGGATGAATCTATCCAGTTTTCTCCTTTCAGCATGGTCATGTATTCTCCTATCGTCATACCATACACCACAGGCACTTTATGCCTTCCCAAAAAAGACCTGAAACCTTTTTTTAATATGGGCCCGTCCACATAAAACCCATTAGGGTTAGGGCGGTCCAGTACAATCAATGGTTTTTTAAATTCGATGGCTGCTTCGCTGAGGTCCTCAAGCGAAGAGATATATGTAAAGAACCGAACGCCCACGTCCTGGATGTCGAAAACTATAATATCAACATCTGAGAGGTCTTCAGCAGAAGGCTTCTTTTTTTTGCCGTAAAGTGATAAAACAGGTATCCCGGTTTTGGGGTCTTTTGAGTTGGTTACTTTCTCTCCGGCATCGGCTGTTCCACGAAAGCCGTGTTCGGGAGCGAAGATTTTGCGGATATCGAAGCCAAGCCTGGATAAGGTGTCTACCAGATGGGTTTGCCGGATCATGGAGGTGTTATTGGCGAACACAGCAATTCTTTTTCCTTTTAACAGCGGAAGGTAGCGTTCCGTTCTTTCGGCGGCCGGAATGATTTTTGAAAGAGTATCGGAGGTAATCCTCTCAGTGTCAGGCCCCGTGCCGATTTGGTCAGCGTTTTGGCGGTTAAAGAGGGGGGTGGCAGTTTTAGAAGATGGTTGGGAGCAGGCCGAAGCGCTAATAAAAAGAAATATGGATACGAGTTTTATGCTTATATACTTCATAGTGCATTTTAAAATTATACTCTTACTTTCACACCAAATCTAATTTAATAACAACAAACGTAATACTTATTCATGCAACAGGTTAAATCGGGAGACACAGTAAAAGTGCATTATCATGGCAAATTAACAGACGGGACAACTTTTGATAGTTCTGAAGGTCGTGAACCTCTTGAGTTCACTGTTGGGAACGGCGATGTGATCAAGGGGTTTGATGATGGCGTAACCGGTATGTCGGTGGGACAGAAAAAAACTGTTCATATCCCTGCAGATGATGCTTATGGGCAGAAAGATGAAAACAGAATAGTGGAGTTTCCAAAAACAAATTTTCCCCCGGATCTTAAACCGGAAGTGGGGATGCAGCTTAATATGACAAATGGCTCTGGGCAGGTTATTCCTGTTGTGATTCACGAAGTAGGGCAGGATACCGTAATGCTTGATGCCAACCATCCATTGGCTGGTCAGGATCTGGTATTTGACATCGAACTGGTCGATATTGGAGGCGGATCAAGGATTATTATGCCTTAAAATAACTGGTACACTACAGGCATCCACAGTTGGAAACCTAAAAACTTCCTCCCCTCACTTGCGTGGCGGGAGGATTTGTTCTATTTTGTCCCTAAATCCGTTCCGATGAAGGGCTTAATCCTGAAAACATTTGTTTCCCTGCTGATCATTGCAGGCTCTGTAAAAAAAGCTGATGCGCAGTCAGATTCTGCATTCGCCTCCCAAAGAGCTTTATTATTTGCAGATAGTTTAATCAAATCTTTCCAATCGGGTAATCTCAATGAATATATTAATATCAGCTATCCTGGTGTAATTAAATATTATGGTGGCAGGCACCAGTTTGCAGAATATATCCGGCGTGTTCGTGAAATAAATAAGGAGCGCGATAACCAGGTAGAATTAATGCAGATAGTAAATGATAAAAAGGAATGGCAGTGTGTGGTGAAAAAAATCAATGAAACAACTATTGATGGAAAAAACGCAATGGTCCTTTCTTACCTGGTGGGCCAATCGAAAGATGAGGGCAATACCTGGAAATATGTTGATGTAGCTTACAATTCGGTAAATAACGTGGTATTAATTATGCCCGATGTGTTTGAAAGAATAACCGTTCCCCAAAGGCAGATCATCTTTCAATAAAAATTATTGCCAGCAAAAAACCGGCAAATAAAATAACACTGCATATAATAGATCCCTCAAATCCGAAGGCGCCGCCATTAATTAAATTGTTTTTTGTTATTTCAACTTTCAGGATACTCGCGAAAGGGAGTCCGCTTACGGCAAATCCAAGGACCGGCCCCTGTATAAAATTCCATCCGAAATGAAAAAATATTACGTACGCCAGGCTGCGGGTAAGCATATAAGCGATACCAAACAATAATCCGCCCAGAAATATATTCAGAACAGCCAGGGGTGTGATATCTGTATTCATTAAATGAACTGCTGCAAAAAGAACTGAACTAATAAAGAGTGCGAGCCAGGGATTTATTTTCCTTTCCAGTCTTCTTAAAATTACGCCCCTGAAAATATACTCCTCGGCAGCAGAAATGACCAGCATTAACAGCAATCCCCAAAGTATATCCCGTGCCAGGGGTGGTATTCCACGCGTATCGTGAGAGATGGGTGTAAACCAGCTCCAGCTAATCTCTTCAAACATATATATTCCGAGCGCCCCCACACAAACCAGTAAGGTTCCGGTCAAAAATCCTGCAACAGAAAATAATAACTGTTCTTTATTCGTGTGTTTCTTCATTATTTTGCCAAAAATAACCATTACATGGCGGATGCTTATAATTATACGGTAGCAGAGAAATTTCTTAGGTATGTAACTATCGATACTCAGAGCGATCCCGATTCATCTGAGCAGCCCTCTACTGCAAAACAAAAAGAGCTCAGCGCCATGCTGGTAAAAGAGTTACTGGCTATGGGAATAACTGATGCGCATTTAGATGAACATGGTTATGTATATGCCACGATTCCATCTAATAGTGATAAAAATGTTCCTGTACTTTGTTATTGCGCCCATGTTGATACGTCGCCCGATTGCAGTGGATATAATGTAAAGCCTGTTGTGCATAAAAATTATGATGGCAGCGATATTATTTTGCCGGACGATCCAACGCAAATAATCACAACAACTGATCATCCATATTTAGAAAATAAAAAAGGCGAAGATATTATTACTGCTTCAGGTACAACATTGCTGGGGGCTGACGATAAGGCCGGTGTTGCCATAATTATGGACCTGGCCAATTATTTAATAACTCACCCTGAAGTTAAACACGGGGCAATAAGAATATTATTTACTCCCGATGAAGAAATAGGTCGTGGCGTAAATAAAGTAGATATGGAGAAACTTGGTGCCGTTTATGGATATACGCTTGATGGCGGGGAACGTGGTTCTTTTGAAGATGAAACATTTTCGGCTGATGGTGTGTTAATTAATATTTTTGGTGTGAGCACCCATCCTGGTGATGCAAAAGATAAAATGGTCAATGCAATTAAAATTGCTGCTGAGTTTATTGAGGATTTACCTAAAGATGCCTACTCTCCCGAAACAACCTCGGGGAAAGAAGGCTTTTTTCATCCTGTAAAAGTGAGTGGGTCCGTTGAGAAAGCTTCCATAGAATTTATTATCCGCGATTTTCATACGTTTAAACTGGAGCAGTACGAAAATTATTTAAGAGATAAACTGGAGGTTATTATTTCAAGATACCCTGGCGCCCGTTCTGAATTTGAAGTTTACGAACAATACAGGAACATGAAAGAAATAATTGATAATCATCCGCAGGTCTCTGAATATGCGCGTGAGGCGATGGAGCGTGTAGGATTGACTGTTGTTAATCGCAGTGCAAGAGGTGGCACCGATGGATCCAGGTTATCATTTATGGGGCTGCCTTGTCCGAATATATTTACCGGTGAAATGGCTTTTCATGGGAAACATGAATATGTAAGTGTACAGGATATGCAGAAAAGTGTGGATACGATAATTGAGTTAGCTAAGATCTGGGAAGAGCGATCGAATTAATTATTCTGATGGCGTGCTCACGTGAATTCTCGATGAACCATTGGTGAGTATTCATACCACCACAAACAACGCCGGCTAAAAAAATATTCGGCATATTGGTTTCCATTGTTTCGGGATCGTATTCCGGTTGCAGGCATTCATCATTCGATAATTTAATTCCTGCATTTCTTAAAAAATCAAAGTCGGGCATATAGCCGGTTGCGGCAATTACATAATCATTGGCGATGATAATTTTCCCTTCAGGAGTGCTAATTTCAACCTCGTTTGGCTTTATAGAGGTAATCATTGAATTAAAATGAGCCCTGATACTTCCTTCTGCTATCCTGTTTTCAATATCAGGGCGCACCCAGTATTTAACTCTTTGTCCAATGCCCGGCCCCCGGGTAACCATCGTTACTTCGGCGCCTTTCCTATACGTTTCCAGTGCCGCATCTACTGCCGAATTCATGGCGCCTGCCACAACCACTTTCTGCATTGCATAGAAATGCGGATCCTTATAATAGTGCGTCACTTTAGATAAATTTTCTCCCGGAATATTCATTAATACCGGTATATCGTAAAACCCTGTGGCAATAATTATGTATTTAGCGAGAAAATTATTTTTCGATGTTTTAATTTCATATTCATCGCCTTTCTTTTTTACATCAAGCACTTTTTCCTGGAGATGAATTAATAAATTATTTGAAGTAGCAACCCTCCTGTAATATTCCAGCGCCTCGGGCCTGGTAGGTTTAATATTGTTTGATACAAAAGGAATTCCACCGATCTCCAGTTTTTCGGAAGTGGAGAAAAAGGTCATGTTAATTGGATAATTGTATAACGAATTTACAAGACATCCTTTTTCAATGACAAGGTAATCAATTCCCTTTCTTTTTGCTTCCAGCGCGCAGGTAAGACCGATAGGTCCGCCACCTACAATTATCAATTCGTAATGATTCTGCATACATATCAAAGTTATATAGTACTTTCATCAAAACAACGAAATGCAACTTTTATTGGATTATTGGTGGCTCCTTATTATTGTAATTATTCTTTTTGCGGGATTAAAAACAATTAACCAGGGAACGGTTGGTGTGGTAACCGTTTTTGGAAAATATCAGCGTGTATTACTTCCGGGCCTTCGTCTTATCATTCCATTTATCGAGCAGATATATAAAAAGATCAGTATTCAAAACCGTTCGATAGAAATGGAGTTCCAGGCTGTTACTGCCGACCAGGCGAACGTATATTTTAAAAACATGTTACTTTTTGCGGTGCAGAATGCCAACGAGGACACGATTAAAAAAGTGGCGTTTAAGTTTATCAGCGAACGCGAACTGATGCAGGCGCTTACACGTACTATCGAAGGAACGGTACGTTCTTTTGTGGCCACAAAACGCCAGGCAGAAATTCTTGCCCTACGCCGCGAAATTGTAGAATATGTAAAAGAACAGATCGATGCGTTACTTGAAGAATGGGGGTATCACCTGCTTGATCTCCAGATCAATGATATCACATTCGATCAGGCGATCATTGAATCGATGAGCAGGGTAGTGGCTAGTAATAACCTGAAAGCTGCTGCAGAAAATGAAGGGCAGGCTTTGCTGATCACTAAAACCAAAGCAGCAGAGGCTGATGGCAATTCAATTAAAATTGCGGCTGAAGCAGAAAGAGAGGCCGCAAGGTTGCGTGGCCAGGGTGTTGCGCTTTTCAGGCAGGAAGTGGCAAAAGGTATGACCGAAGCCGCGGAGCAAATGAAACAGGCAAATCTCGATACTAACGTGATATTATTCAGTATGTGGACGGAAGCCATCAAAAACTTTGCAGAATATGGAAAAGGCAATGTGATATTTTTAGACGGAAGCCCCGATGGGATGGAGCATACCATGAAACAGATACAGGCGATGATGATAAAACAAAGTGGTGCCAGCGCTTAGGACCGCTGACTGTGAAGTAAGTAATCAGCGATGGTTTAAAAAATAAGCTCTTCGTTCTTTTGTTGTGGAAGACGGTTACGGTTACGCACGTAAAAAATGGAGACTATGGTGATTGTTACGAGGAAAAGCACACTTGCCAGGTCTCGGAATTTATATAGTGCAATATCGGCCGGTGCCTGGAAAATGGTGACAAGCATCGCTGCGATGGCGCTGGATATTAATCCTGTAACACTTAGTGACATCCATTTCACTGCAGACGTTTTGCAATAGTAGTTAAGCGATAGCCAGATTACTCCCGCAATACAGGAAAAGAACAATGCAACGAAAAAAAGATTCGCAGTAAAAGTATCCGGAAGAAAGCTACGTACATAAGTAGCGCAGATAAGAATGGCAGAGATGATGATTCCCGTGACAAACCCTGTGATTATTGCTTTGATCATAGAATTTTGTTTTACGGTGTCTTTAAATATATGAATTAATCTTAACAGTTTTGACAAGTTTTTTTTGTAATCTTTACACTTTTATAAATTAGTATGAGATACCTGCATGCCTTCTCCTCTTTCAATATGCCTGCTGGCAAGCAGAAAAGGAGAAAGTTTTGTAGTGCGCTTACGCTGACAGCCGTCGACCAGCATTCCTGGTGCCGGACGAACTTTAGCGAAGGTGTAAAGTGAAAAGCGGGATTTTAAAGAACTAAAAACAAAAATTGTATTAATGAACCTGTTCTTTCTTCAAATTGACACATCTGCCGCTGCAGCCCAGGCTGCTAATGTTATTCAACCCGCTCAGGAGATCAGCATCATGGATCTGATAGCAAAGGGCGGGGTGCTCATGATTCCGCTTGCACTGCTATTTGTGATCGCTCTTTTTGTGTTCATTGAAAGGCTGCTGTATATCCGCAAGGCTTCTAAAATAGAAGAGAATTTCATGAATATTATCAGGGATAATATTGTGACGGGTAATGTAACAGCCGCCAGGTCGATGGCGAAAAATACCAATAACCCTGTGGCCCGTATCATCGATAAGGGTATCCAGCGTATAGGCAAGCCAATCGATGCGATTGAAAAAAGCATGGAAAATGTGGGTAAGATCGAAATGTATAAGATGGAACGTAACCTCAATATTTTATCACTGATAGCAGGTATTGCTCCTATGTTCGGGTTTTTGGGAACAATTGTAGGAATGTTCCAGTTGTTTTTCAGACTGGCATCAACCGGAGAATTTACCATCCAGTCAATGGCGGATGGTATTTATACGAAACTGATATCATCTGCAGTGGGGCTGATCATTGGGTTACTGGCCTACATCGCTTATAATTACCTGAATACGCAGATCGATAAAACAGGTAACAGGATGGAGGTAGCGAGTGCTGAATTTGTAGACATCTTACAGGAACCAACAAGGTAAATATGAACATCCGGAAAAGAAATAGAGCTAGTGGTGAAGTGCATACCGGCGCATTGAACGATATCCTGTTCATATTGCTGATGTTCTTCCTTATTGCTGCCACACTTGCCAATCCAAATGTGATCAAATTATCTAATCCCAAAGCTAAGGGCGATACCAAGACCAAACAAAATGTGGTAGTAAATATTGATCTTCAAAAACATTATATCGTTAATGGTAAACAGGTTCCGCTGGACCAGTTAAAAGCCTCATTGCAGCCACTGATAATGAAAGATTCGATTAATGCAGTAGTGGCCATTAATGCCGATAAAGCCGTGGCCGTCGATGAAGTAGTTGCTGTAATGCGCATTGCGCGTGAATTAGGAGCCAGAACTGTTTTAATGGTTGATAAAAGCGGTGTTCAATAATTAGCGGATACAACCTGTGCCTTCACCATCCTGCTCTTTCCCTGCATATCTTTTTTTATTTCTGCAGAAGAAAACAATGCCGCTACATCCGGTGCGAGTTCCTCGTGTGTTTCAAAATAATAACCTGATGCGTTAATACTTTTAATGGCACGATAAAATATTAAGGGATCTTCATCATCAACGAACAATGCCAGGTGCGGTTCATGCTCAACCACATTTTTATTCATTTCTTTTTTCTGCGAAACAGGAATATACGGCGGGTTGCTTACTATAATATCCACTGCCGGCAATTTCGCGGCATTTTCTAATATATCCAGATGAATAAATTCAATTGCCACATTATTTAATTCTGCATTTTTTTCTGCCACAATTAAAGCATTCCTGCTTATATCGCATGCATAAACAATCGCCTGCGGTAATTTCTTTTTTAATGCAATAGCAATACATCCGCTTCCTGTGCCAATATCAAGAATAGAAACTTTTTTATTTTGGAGATCAGAGATCATCCATTCAACCAGTTCTTCTGTTTCGGGTCGGGGTATAAGCACATGCTCATCAACGTACAACTTCATTCCGCAGAACCAGGCCTCATGCAAAACGTATTGTACAGGTTTATGAGTGTTTAATTGTGTAATATAGTTTTCCAGCAGCGCTTCCACATCGACAGGTATTTTCGCGTTTTTATTCAGCACCCTGTCAATTTTTTTCCATCCGGTGAGGTTCTCCATAACCCATTCTGTAATATTGCCCGCTTCCCGCTGATCGTAGATATGATACAACTGAAATAGCAAATGTTGTGAGGCCTCATGAATTGTCATCAGGCAAACATAATTAAGTTTCCTATTTTTGGCGGTCTGAAATGAATGATCACGAAAAATACATGCGTCGTTGTATTGAGCTTGCAAAACAGGCTTCCGGTTATGTGGCCCCTAACCCGATGGTAGGGGCTGTGCTGGTACATGATGGTAAAATCATAGGAGAAGGTTATCACCATTTATATGGCGGGCCTCATGCTGAGGTACATTGTATTAATTCAGTGGATCCGCAGTTGCGTCATCTCATATCGTTTTCTACGATATATGTTGTGCTGGAGCCCTGTGCGCATTATGGCAAAACACCCCCCTGTGTTGACCTGATCATCCGAAATAAAATTCGGGTAGTTGTTATTGGTTGTCGCGATCCTTTTAAAGATGTAAACGGAAAAAGCATTGAGAAACTCAGAGCCGCCGGTATAACAGTTGTTCAGCATGTTCTGGAAGATGAATGCTGGGAGTTAAATAAACGTTTTTTTACTTTTCATACGCTTTATCGCCCTTATATTATTTTAAAATGGGCAGAAACAGCCGATAATAAAATTGGATATCACGGTACAAACAGGCTGCATATTACCAATGAATTTACTAACAGGATAGTACATAAATGGAGAAGTGAAGAGGCCGCGATAATGGTGGGAACAAATACTGCTGCGATGGATGATCCGCAACTTACCAACAGGTTGTGGAACGGTCCTACACCAGTGCGAATAATTATTGATTATGATCTTCGGCTGCCGCGAACATTAAAAGTGTTTGATAAAAGTGTAAGAACGATAGTATTCAATACCATTAAACATGGCGAAGAAAACGGCGTGTTCTATTACCAGGTAACAGAAGATGCCAGGCTTGTGCATCAGCTGACAAACGGACTGTATCAATTACGACTCATGAGCGTAATTATTGAAGGAGGTGCGAGATTAACACAATCCTTTATTGATGAAAATTGCTGGGACGAAGCAAGAATAATTACCAATAGTTCATTAACGGCAGGCGCAGGGGTTGCAGCGCCTTTTCTTAATAGCGGTAAATTAATTAACACGGAAAGTTCAGGGTCAGATACTATCAGAATATTTAAAAACGAACATTGAGCGACAAAGGATTTTATTACACAATAGAAAAAGCCGGCACAGCTGAATTTAAAGATAGAGGAAGTAAATTTATTGCTTACGCGTTCCCTGTAAATACGGCAGAAGAATTTAAGATCAAGCTCGAAGAAGTTAAAAAAGAACATCCTAAAGCAACGCATCATTGTTTTGCATACAGGCTCGGTACAGATAAAAATAATTTCAGATCCAGCGATGATGGAGAGCCATCAGGAACTGCAGGCAAGCCTATACTTGGGCAAATAGACAGCAAAGAATTGACCAACACTTTAATAATTGTGGTGCGTTATTTTGGAGGGACACAATTGGGCGTACCAGGATTAATTAATGCATACAAAACCTCCGCATCACTTGTGTTGCAGTTAATACCTTATGTGCAAAAACATATTGAAATAGTTTATACCCTTCAATTTGATTATACACAGGTGAATGAAGTAATGATGATCATTAAAAAATTATCCTGCTCCGTTATTGAACAGGATATGAATTTGTTTTGTCGTATTAAAGTTGGTATTCCTGTGTCGCGTCTCGATGAGGTCCTATACAGTTTTAAGGAAATACGTAATCTTGAAATAACCGATTGATTATAAGTCCGCCTCTCTATAATGCATCATCTTTATGTATGATTACTGTTAAACCGATCGCTTACAATTAATTCTTTACTGCCTGCGGCATATTTATAAAACCCTTCTCCGCTTTTGATGCCCAAATACCCTGCGGTAACCATATTTGTTAATAAAGGGCATGGGGCATAATGTGTTTTGCCTAATCCTTCGTGTAATACTTTTAATATCGCATGGCAAACATCGAGTCCTATAAAATCGGCGAGCTGTAATGGTCCCATAGGGTGTGCCATTCCTAATTTCATTATTGTGTCAATTTCTTCGACACCTGCAACGCCTTCATATAAACTGCAGACAGCTTCATTAATCATGGGCATTAATATCCTGTTAGCAATAAATCCCGGATAATCGTTTACCACGCAGGGTGTTTTTCCCAGCTTCTTACTTAATTCGGATATTGAATCGGTTACTGTTTTTTCGGTGGCATACCCATTAATAATCTCCACCAGTTTCATAACAGGAACCGGGTTCATAAAATGCATGCCGATAACTTTCGATGGTCTTTTTGTTACGGCTGCTATTTTGGTTATCGAAATAGAAGAAGTATTAGAGGCGAGAATACAATTCCCAGGTGCTGATGCGTCAATTTCTTTAAATATTTTTAATTTCAGTTCTGTATTTTCCGTTGCTGCTTCTACTACGAGATCGGCATTTTTAACGGCTTCGCCAATGTTGCTGAAGGTTTTAATATTAGATAAAGCCCTTGCTTTTTGCTCTTCTGTTGCAGCGCCTTTTGTTATTTGCCTGTCGAAATTTTTACTAATACCCTGCAGCGCTTTTTCAAGTTGAACAGTGTTGATGTCTGCGAGGTTTACATTCAATCCAGCCTGGGCGAAAACGTGGGCAATGCCGTTTCCCATAGTTCCTGCGCCAATCACAGCGATTGTTTGAAGCATTCTGATGTGGTTTGATTAAAGTCGGACAAATGTATTTAATTAAATTAAACCCGCCCCATCTATAGTAGCATACAGGAAATTAAACGTTATAATTTACATCGCGGCGGCGAGTGTTAATTCTTTTTCCTGTAATCACCTCTCTTCCATGCCTGGATAAATTCGTTCCAGGCAAATGGATTCATGATATTTTGTGGTGGCGCCTGCCCATAGTAATACTGCCTTGTTGCAACATTTTTTAAATTCATATTTGCAGCTTCGCCGCCATCTCTTGGAAGCGTGCGTGCAAGTATTCTTCTTTTAGATTCCTCTGTGTTCTGCCTGGCGATCTCATATTGATCCGCCGGCATCTGATTATTTAGAAAATCTCTTTCAAATTGTTCGCGTGTTGGTCGTGGGCGAATGATCGTAGCTGGTAGATATTGTGTATCCGAGACCATTAACTGAACAAGGCTATACTGGTTGCCATCTATGTCGCGTGGAATTTCGGCAAGTTTTGGTTTATAGCCGATTGAAGAGAATTCTATTAAATCACCTTTCATCACTACAATTGAGAAAACACCTTCATCATTAGAGATCGTTCCCCGGTTCTGACCTTTCAGGACGATGCTTACGCCTGGTATTCCCTGCAGGCTATCGGCAGTCATTACCACTCCATACAACTGTACCACAGAGTCTTTTAGTTTTTCAAATTGCGCTATTGCTGATACCGGCAACAGGAAAGCCAACACAAACAGTCCGGGTAAAAATCGTTTCATTGGTTTCAAACCTACGTTTTTTTGCTTAAAAGCCTTTTGCCGGGAATCAAATTTTAACAAGAAGAAAGAAGGGGTCTTTTCTGCTGCTATCTGATGCCCTTACGGAGGATTAAAAGAGTTCTTTTCCACCGTACAGGCGCTATATATGGGTAGAAAAATAACAATCCCCTATTCTTTAGCCCCGAAGGGGCGAAATGACTAATTTTGCAGCTTAAAACAGAAAATAATGACGCAGGAGAAAGTACTGGAGGCATTAGGTAACGTTCAGGAGCCCGATCTGGGCAAAGATATCGTTACACTGAATATGGTTAAAGATGTAAAAATTGAAGGGAATTTTGTCTCTTTTACTGTGGTGCTCACCACACCTGCCTGTCCACTGAAGGATCTTATCCGAAATGCCTGCGTTAACGCGGTAAAACTGCTGGTAAACAAAGAGGCTACGGTGCTGGTAAACTTTACAGCAAATACGAGTTCAAACCGTACTGATCCCCAATCTGTTCTTCCTAAGGTAAAAAATATTATCGCTGTGGTCAGCGGAAAAGGCGGGGTAGGAAAAAGCACCGTTGCCGCTAATCTCGCCCTGGCATTTGCTCAGGATGGTGCTAAAGTAGGGTTAATGGATGCTGATATTTATGGTCCCAGTGTTCCCATAATGTTCGGTGTGCGTGGGCAGCGACCGATGATGATCCCCGGCCCTGGTGAAAAAGGGTTAATAGTTCCATTAGAAAAATTCGGAATAAAATTAATGAGCATCGGTCTGCTCGTCGACGATAAAAGCGCTGTAGTTTGGCGAGGCCCAATGGCCAGCAGCGCCATTCGTCAGTTTGTTACTGAAGTACATTGGGGTGAACTCGATTATTTAATTATTGATATGCCACCGGGTACTGGTGATATTCATTTAACGATGGTGCAAACGGTTCCTATTACAGGAATTGTAGTGGTTACCACGCCCCAGGAAGTGGCTCTTGCTGATGCCAAAAAAGCAATTGCCATGTTTGGGCAGTCGCAGATAAAAGTGCCGATAATTGGTCTTGTTGAAAATATGAGTCATTTTGTTGTTCCCGGTACAGGTGATAAACATTATATATTCGGAAAGGAAGGTGGTAAACGTCTTGCAGAAGAATATGATATTCCTTACCTCGGAGAAATTCCTCTTGTACAGAATATTCGTGAAGGGGGGGATGCAGGAATACCTGTAATGGTTACCGATGACGAAATATCAAAGAAAGCTTTTAATGATTTTGCAGGTATTGCAGCAAGAAGCATAGCTATGCGTAATGCAAATATGAGTTCAGAAAAACGAGCAGAGGTTGTTGAATTATAAGTTGCTGGTTAAGCAAAAAAATTATTAGCATGACAAGGGAAGCTTTAATTGAACAGATAAAAACAAAACAAACTTATTTATGTGTCGGCCTCGACTCAGAAATAGAAAAGCTCCCTAAACATTTATTATCATCAAACGATCCGCAATTCGAATTTAATAAACAGGTAATTGATGCTACGCTTGAGCATTGTGTAGCGTATAAAATTAACACTGCTTTTTACGAATCAAGAGGAGTTAAGGGCTGGGAATCACTGCAAAAAACCATTGAATACATCCCCAAAACGCATTTTACTATAGCCGATGCCAAGCGTGGCGATATCGGCAATACTTCCACGCAGTACGCCAGGGCTTTTTTCGAGGTTATGGATTTTGATGCCGTAACCGTGGCCCCTTATATGGGCGAGGACAGCATCCGGCCCTTTCTGGAATATAAAGACAAATGGACGATTGTTCTTGGACTTACTTCAAATCCCGGCTCAAAGGATTTTGAGATGCTGAAAACCGGCGATGACTATTTATTTCAGCAGGTATTAAAAAAAACGGCCTCATGGGGAAATGAAAAAAACCTGATGTTTGTTATTGGCGCAACCAGGTATGAAATGGTAGATGATATCCGTAAATCCTTTCCTCATCATTTTTTTCTTGTTCCCGGAGTGGGGGCACAGGGCGGTAGCCTCGAAGAAATTTCACGAAGTGGCTTAAATAATGATTGTGGATTGCTGGTAAATGCGAGCAGAGCGATTATTTTCGCTTCTTCCGGAGAAGATTTTGCGGAGGCTGCAGGTCTCTCTTCACAAAAATATCACGATCAGATGCGCAGACTGCTTCATTTTTAAATGAAGTATGATCCAGTCCCGAATCAGATGATTTAATATAGACTAATCCTGTTTGGTTCAGTTTTTGATATCTGAGCCAAATATCACACCCTAATTCTACCGTTATGAGAATTTATGCATTCTTCCTTGTAATTATTAGTTTTACTCTCGCAGGCAGGGCTTCTTCGCAGATTCAGACAACAATAGCTTCTTTACGTACCATCGCCGCCGTTACCACACAACCATATTTTATTACTGATGCAGGTAAGGAAGGAGTGTTTTATTATGATGCTGCAGACAAAACCAGTACCGATAATGGTGGTACCGTTATCGTGAACCAGGGAAGCAAAAGATATAAAAGATTATATACTGGCTCTGTAGATGTAAGATGGTTTGGAGCTAAAGCAGATTATAATGGCTCAACGGGAACAGACAATGCTCCTGCAATTAATGCAGCCATGGCAGCAGCTAAAAAATTCGAAACCGTAATGATCCCTGCCGGCCAGTACAGGATATTTTCAAATATTACATTGCCTTTGACCACGGTAAAAAAAATAAGGTTTGAAGTGTATGGTGATGTTTATTTTACAAAAGGATTCGGGTTTATAATAGAAGGTGCTTACCAGGATTTCAGAAGTTACGGAATGATTGTAGGGATGAATACCGGGGCTACTACCGAATCTGCCTTTGCCGGTTATACAGGTACAGGCATTACTATTAAAAACGGAGTTAATTGTAATATTGAAGTGAATGAGATCAAAGATTTCAAATATGGTATTCATATGTATGCCAGTGATGGCAAGGGTTGTCAGTATAACAATGTTCGTTTTAATACTATACATCATAATTATGTTCAGGTAAGAGTGTCTACTCTTGGAAAGGGTGCCTGGAACAATGGATCCTATTGGTTCGGTGGCCAGGTTGGAAGAGGCCCTTCCGGTACATATGGAAAAGGCGGATGGTATGGTGTTGTCATGTTATTTGATGGCGCGAATAATCCCGGATCTATAACTGGTCATATGTTCTACAACATCGGTTTTGAGGGAATTGAAAAAGGTGCAGTGATATCCAATTCAGAGAATAACACATTTACTAATATCAGGATCGAGCATGGAAATGTACGTGTACCGTTCGATCTTGATCCGGCTAATGTAGGAGGAACAAAATTTGTTGGCGCCGCTTATCTCGATGAAGCTTCCTTTGCCCCTGGAAGAATGGGTGTGAATACTGTGATTACAGGTACACCCTTATGGGGAGGCGCGGCAGCCAGTAAAGCTTACATGGGTAGCGAAGCCACCAATTCTATAACAGCTGGAAAATTACTGGTCACTTCAAATAAGTATAACTATACAAGTTTTATGGTTAACAAAGTGAGTGATCTGATCAGCCAGACCGGACAGTATCCAACCGTGCAGGCTATGTTATACCGTATTAATGGTGTAATACGCTCGGTTCCTTTTAAATCAACTTTCTTTCATGCTAAAACCTCTACAAGCGGCAGCCCGCTTACATTACCTCCTAATATTGGTATGGTGCGTGTTGAGATCAACCAGGCTAAAGTATTTAAAGTAGATGCTGGTGATCTTGCTATGGGTGGTGAAGGTTTTCTAGTCGAATATTTAACACCTGCGTTTCCTATCAGTTTTGTGCGTTCAGATAATGGTGCCGTATTAATTCCTGCTACTCAATTTCCATCGGGAGGAACTTACAGGTGTACCTGGGTGGATGGTGCATATAAGGTTTCAAAAATCGGAGCTGAATTTAAGGTAGCCACCCAAACGGGTCAGCATTGGTCAGTTGCCGATGGCACAGAAACTCATTATGTAAATTACGAGTGGGCCGCAGCCACAACAACATTGCCTGCTGCGAAATCATGGCCTGGCCGTGTAATTACGATTAAAAACTTACAGGCGGGAAAAAATGTCCAGGTTATTGGTGTGTCGGCAAGTGATGAAAGTTTATTGACCGGGAGAGGTGCAATGGTAGTAAAAAGTGATGGCACTAACTGGAACATCATCAGCATATATAAGCGTAATATTACGTATTAAGTTTTTCCAAATAGAATGAAGAAGTCCCTTTTCTGCCTTTGAAAAAGGGGGAAGTTTTGTATTGTTTTAAAAGACGAGACGAAACGGGGGATTTGTTACATTTGTCTTAATGGCTGCACGTACAGATCAATTTACAGCACCTGATTATTTTTTAACCGATGATCTTTTTACAGAAGAGCAGAAACTGGTTCGCGATTCAGTGCGCGCCTACGTTAAAAAAGAGATTACCCCGATTATTGAAGATTACGCCCAGCGTGCAGAATTTCCTCAGCAAATTGTAAAACAAATGGGAGGGTTGGGATGTTTTGGCCCAACAATTCCAACCAGGTATGGTGGCGGCGGTCTCGACTATACCAGCTATGGATTAATGATGCAGGAACTGGAAAGAGGCGACAGCGGAGTGCGTTCAACTGCATCTGTGCAGGGCTCGCTTGTAATGTATCCTATTTATGAATTTGGTACAGAAGAGCAGCGTATGAAGTTTCTTCCAAAACTTGCATCCGGCGAATGGCTGGGATGTTTTGGATTAACAGAACCAGATCATGGATCTGATCCCGGAAGTATGGTCACTAATTTTAAAGATGCGGGCGATCATGTAATATTGAATGGTGCGAAAATGTGGATCAGCAACGCACCATTTGCGCAGGTAGCTGTAGTATGGGCCAAAGATGAAAATGATGAGGTGCGGGGGTTAATTGTTGAAAGAGGTATGGAGGGATTTTCAACTCCCGTTACTAATGGGAAATGGAGCTTACGGGCAAGCACAACCGGTGAACTGGTTTTTGATAATGTAAAAGTTCCCAAAGAAAATATCCTTGTTAAATCGAAAGGATTAAAATCTCCTCTAAAATGTTTAACAAAAGCTCGCTTTGGAATTGCCTGGGGAACTTTAGGCGCCGCAATGGATTGTTATGATACCGCATTAAGATATAGTAAAGAAAGAATTCAGTTTGACAGACCAATAGGTGGATTCCAGTTGCAGCAGAAAAAACTCGCTGAAATGATCACTGAAATTACCAAGGCACAATTATTAAACTGGCGGATGGGTAAATTAATGGATGAAGGCAGGGCAACACCACAACAGGTGTCAATGGCTAAAAGAAATGGATGTGAGATAGCAGCAAATATTGCACGTGAAGCCAGGCAGATATTGGGAGCGATGGGAATTACTGGAGAATATGCCGTTATGAGGCACATGATGAATTTAGAAAGTGTAATTACTTACGAAGGAACACATGATGTTCATTTACTGATAACCGGTATGGATATAACCGGTATAAATGCTTTTAAATAATGCGGATTTTTCTGATAGGATTTATGGGGTCCGGTAAAACACACTGGGGCAAACAATTAGCTGCACAGTTGAAAATTCCATTTTACGATCTGGATGAAGTAATTGTGGAAAGTGAAGGAAAACCTGTTTCTGAAATATTTGCTGCATGTGGTGAGGAGCATTTCAGGATGATTGAAAAAGAAGCGCTCGAATCCCTGATAGATGAAAATATATCAATGGTGTTATCGTGCGGTGGCGGCACACCCTGCTTTTTTAATAATATAGAGAGAATGAAAAAATACGGGCTTGTGGTTTGGTTAAATACACATCCTGAAATTATTTTAGAAAGATTGATGAAAGAAAAAACGTCAAGACCATTGTTGAAGGATATTGCTGATAATGATTTGAAATCTTATATGGTGCGTAAAATGAACGAGAGGAGAATGTATTATCAGCAAGCCGATTTAACTGTCGATAATGAAGACAGTATTTCCATTAATGAATTTATTCAAACTATTTTACATGCATAGAGGATTTATAATGACTGCTGCTATTTTAGGTTCGATCGCTGTAATCCTTGGCGCCTTCGGTGCGCATGGATTAAAACAAATATTACCATCAGAATCTGTAGCCACATTTGATACAGGTGTTCGTTACCAGTTTTATCACGTATTTGCTTTGTTGGCCGCCGGAGTTTTATTTGAAAAATACCCCGGCAAATGGATCAGGTATGCAGGCATTGCATTTATTACAGGAATAATACTATTCTCAGGTTCATTATACTTTCTTACTTTATTAAAAGCCACTGATACCGTTGGCCTTGCAGGTATCGGTATTGTTACTCCCTTTGGTGGTTTGTTTTTTATTGCAGGCTGGATATTTCTCGCTATAGCTGTGGGCTTTAAAAGCAAGGCTTCTCTCAGGTCGATATGAATCTGGTTTGTACTCAACTTAATTTATTTACTGATGAAATTTAGAGGGTTATTTTATTGCGTTAGCGTATTGTATTGTATTGCAGGATGTGGTATTTCGGAAGAAAAAAAACAAAACACTGACCGAGATGTATTCGGAGATAATGTTCGTACAACAGAGTTTCAGACACCTGACCAGGAAAAAGCCGGTTTTATTTTGCCTGAAGGATTTGAAGCCACTCTTTTTGCCTCCGAGCCCGATATAAGTAAGCCGATGAATATTGAATTTGATGATCGTGGCAGACTTTGGGTAACACAATCATCAGAATACCCACTCCCCGCAAATCCCGGCGGTGGGAAAGACAGGATATCTATTCTTGAAGATACAGATGGAGATGGCAGGGCAGATAAATTCATTCACTTCAAAGATGATCTGAATATACCTATTGGCATATTACCAGTTGATAATGGTGCGATTGCTTACAGTATTCCAAATGTTACTAAATATATAGATACCGATAATGATGAAAAGGCCGACTCATCAAAAGTGCTGATGCAAAAATTTGGATATAGAGATACGCATGGAATGGTTAATAACCTGGTGCGCGGTTTTGATGGATGGATATATGCCTGTCATGGTTTTACCAATACATCAACAATTGCCGGCAGCGATGGTGATTCGATCACTATGAGATCAGGAAATACTTTTCGTTTCCGTACAGATGGCAGCCGGGTAGAGCAAACTACCTGGGGACGTGTAAATCCTTTTGGGACGGCTTTTGATGAAAAGGGATATCTGTATTCTGTTGACTGTCATTCTAAACCTATTTATCAATTAATTCGTGGTGGCCATTATCCTACATTTGGAAGCACAGCTCCCTCAATTGGTTATGCACCTGAAATGATGAGCTACGAACTCGGATCTACAGCCATTTCAGGATTAGTATATTATACCGGACTACAATTCCCGGAAGAATATCGTAATAGTTTTTTTACTGGAGATGTTGTAACCTGCCAGGTTAACCGCAATACGGTAACTTATAAAGGAACAACTCCTGTTTCTAAAAGAGAAGCTGATTTCCTGATCAGTAAAGATCCCTGGTTCAGGCCCGTCGATATTAAAACAGGTCCCGACGGATCAATGTATATAGCAGATTTTTATAATCGTATAATCGGCCATTATGAAGTTCCATTGGATCATCCGGGGCGCGACAGGATAAGCGGACGCATTTGGAAAATTACTTACAAAGGAAAAAAACCTCATGAAAATATTGCTGCGAAAGACTGGTCGAAAGAGAATATACCTGAATTATTAAAAGGATTATCTCACCCGCAGCTGACTACCAGGATGAAAGTAGCTGACCGGCTTGTGGACGTATGGGGAACTAAAGCAGTTGAACCCGTTACCAACATGCTGCGAACAGGTAGTGGTAGTGATATTAATTCTTTTATCCAGGGAATATGGATATTACAACGGTTAAATGCATTACAGGATGATATACTTAACAAAGCGCTGAACTACCAGGATCCTGTAGTTCGTATTCATGCATTTCGGATATTAATAGAAAGAAAAAAACTGGAAGACAGTCACCGTAAATTATTGCTCGCATCACTTCGCGATGCTGATGCACATGTTAAAAGGGGAGCTGCAGAGGCGCTGGGATATTTTCCATCAAAAGAAAGTGTAGGTGCAATATTGGAAATGTACAATAATTCAGATACAGCAGATTCACACCTGCGATACACTGCTCTTCTGGCGATTAAGAATATGTTTCAACAGTCATCGATATTGAACGATGCTGTAAAAAGAAAATGGAGTGACAGTGATATTCCTGCATTAGTGAAAGTACTGTCTGGTATTCCTTCTTCGGAAGCTGCTGCTTTTGTATTTGATTATGTGACCACTGCTCAGCTTGATGCTAAACAGGTGGAAGAATATCTTAAATATGTAAGCCGTTATCTTCCTTCATCGCAGATGGAGAAGGTGGTGGCTTTCGTGCTGAAAAAATTCGATGGAAATCCGGATGCACAATTTTCTGTGCACCAGATCATAATGGAAGGAATTGCACAAAGTGGAAAAGAGGTTAGTCCGCAGATTAAAAACTGGGGAATTGATTTGAGCAGACAATTTGTATCAGGAATAACGGAACAAACTGATTTTTGGAAGATCAGATCACTTGATAAACCCGGTGAGTCATCTACCTGGACACTGGAGAAAATGTCAACAGAAAAATTTTCCGACGTGCCTATGCTTCTTGGTTATTGGGCGCCCCGATCCATTGCTTATTCTCTTCCCTTTACATTGCCCACTACATTAACGGTAAGTGTTTACGATAATGATATTTTTGAAACAGAAAACAAAATAGGGATATCTAAAAATGCTGTCCGGGTAAAACTGGCTGCGACGAATGAGATTATTGCTGAATACAGGATGAAGATGGATGATCCTGCCCGTAATAGTGATTTGATTGTTCGCCCCTCATTCGATCTAAAAAAGTATGAGGGTCAAATGGGGTATCTTGAATTTGTTGATAGTTCTGCCAAAAGCACCCTTGGTTTTGGGAATTTTGAGCCTGCTATATTATCTATTCCTGCGGCATCACCACAAAGTATTGCCTTGCGAAGAGTAAGCGCTGTTCAGCTTGCACAGAAATATAAAATAGC